>DAIUKI010000174.1:0-984 GCA_036848255.1 Bacteroidales bacterium
TCCGTTAATTGATCCCGCAATCCTCACACCTCACGCCCTCTGCCCTCCGCTTCTTCGATTAAGTATGCTAATATAAGAAAATCCTTTTCATCATTTCCACCGGTTCTGGTAGAAATTGTTTACTTTGTGGATATTCTACAACAAATTCTTATGATATACAATACGGATTTTCTTAACAACAGGAGAACTATAAGGGAATACACGCAGGAGAATGTGGGGGATGATCTCCTTGATGACCTTCTAAAGGCAGGGTGCAGGGCTTCCACAACCGGTAACATGCAGGTTTACAGCATTATCGTGACCAGGGACGAAGACAGGAAAAGGGAAATGCTGCCTTTTCATTTTAATCAGAAAATGGTTACTGAAGCGCCGGTTTTACTGACATTCTGTGCTGATTTCAACAGGTTCAGCAAATGGTGCCTCCTGAACAATGCCGGTCCCGGGTATGATAATTTCCTTTCATTCATGACGGCTGCAATTGATGCCATGCTTGTTGCACAGACAATCTGTATTGCAGCCGAAGCCAGGGGGTTGGGGATATGTTATCTGGGAACAACCACCTACATGGCTGATAAGTTAATAGAGGTTCTTAAACTCCCGAAGGGAGTGGTCCCTATTACCACTGTCACACTGGGATGGCCGGCCGGGCATCCTGATCAGCCTGACAGGCTGCCTGTTGAAGCTGTGATCCATAAGGAGGTTTATTCTGATTATGAGGATAAGGATATTGAGAGGTTTTATTCCGCGAAGGAGGGGAGGGAGGATTCCCGGCAGTTCATGCGGGAAAATAATAAGTCAACCCTGGCACAGGTTTTTACCGATGTAAGGTATAAAAAGGAAGATAATATTTATTTTTCGAAGATCCTTCTACAGGTTTTAAAGGATCAGGGTTTTATGAATCAGTAATCAGGGTCTTGCGGTTCTGCGGTTCTGCAGTTATGCAGTTCTGCGGTTTTATTATTTAAGACTTGGATGACTTGCACG
>DAIUKI010000174.1:1084-6198 GCA_036848255.1 Bacteroidales bacterium
ACTGCATGACTGCATGACTGCATGACTGCATGACTGCATGACTGCATGACTGCATGACTGCATAACTGCAGAACTTCATGCTTTCCTATACAACGCTCCAACACCTGCCTGTTGTGTCGGAGTAATTGTCAGATCATTAATGCAGACATGTTCGGGGAGAGATGCGCAAAAATAGATCACCTTTGCAATATCTTCTGCTGAAAGGGCTTTAACCCCCCTGTAAACTGCATCGGATTTTTCCTTATCTCCCTTGAACCTCACAATTGAAAATTCCGTTTCAGCCATGCCGGGTGCAATATTTGTCACCCTTATGCTATGTTTAAGAAGGTCAATCCTCATTGCTTTTGAAAGCGAGTCGACTGCTGATTTTGTAGCACAGTACACGTTCCCATTCTCATAAATATCCCTGGCTGCAATCGATGATATATTGAAAATATGTCCCTTGTTCCTTGCAACCATTAATGGTGCAACTGCTCTTGTAACATAAAGGAGTCCTTTTATGTTTGTGTCAACCATCCTGTCCCAGTCATCCGTATCGCCGCCGTCTATATGCGATAATCCGACAGCCAGTCCGGCGTTATTGACAAGAACATCAATGTTTTTCCATTTGGAGGGTAGACTGCTGACCGCTGTTTCCACCTCGGCCTTGCTCCTGACATCGAAGTGGAGTGAAAGTACACCGGTTTTACAGGCTTCAAGCTCCTTAGCAAGCTCCTTAAGGCGATCTTTTCTGCGACCGGTAATTATCACATTATACCGGTTCCTAGCGAATTCAAGAGCTGTTGCCCTTCCAAATCCCGCAGTGGCACCCGTTATCATTATTGTCTTATTCATATTAAGGGAATATTTCAGGTAAAAGTAAAAATAATATTTGTAGTTATATTTGACCTTTATTTTTTATGAATGGATGATCAGACTGGAAAGAACCTGAAAGACAGGACTGACATTGGTAACATGTTCGATTCAATAGCCCGCAGGTATGATTTTCTGAATCATCTGCTCTCATTTGGCATTGATCGTAAATGGCGGGAAAAAGCGGTCAGGAAGATATCAGAATCCTTTAAAAATCCGGAAATTATTGACGTTGCAACCGGAACAGGCGATCTTGCGATCGAAGCTGTGAAACAGGGAGCGGTTAAGGTCACCGGCATCGATATTTCTGAAAAGATGCTTGAGATAGGGAGACAAAAAATCGCAGCCGGCAATTTTGGAAATGTCATTGAGCTTATTAAATGCGACTCGGAAGATATCTGCTTTGAGGATAACACATTTGATGCTGCCATGGCTGCATTCGGGGTGAGGAATTTCAGGGATCCTGTAAAAGGTCTTTCTGAAATGAGGCGGGTTGTGAAGCATGGAGGCCTTGTTGTTATACTCGAATTCTCCAAACCCGACGGATTTATTTTTAAACATCTTTATAACTTTTATTTCAGGAACTTCCTTCCTTTCACAGGCGCTTTTTTTTCACGGCAAAAGAAAGCATACAGGTATCTTAATGAGTCAGTTATGGGGTTCGCTGATAAGGATAAATTCATTCAGATGATGAGGGAATCGGGTCTTTCAGAGATAAAACAGACAAGAATGACCGGGGGAATCGCCACCATTTATACAGGTGTTAAAAACTGAATGCAATAATTGGATTCCGACCGAGTTAATAATTATGGTTAATAGTTGCTGGTTACTGGATTCTTGTTGCTGGTTAACAAGCAACTAGCAACAAGCAACAAGCAACAGTTTTAATCAAAGTAATGTCACAAAACGGGAATATTTGAAAAAACGACTACTATATATTACATTCTCAGGTTTGTTTCTTCTGTTTCATATTGATTCATTCAGCCAGAAACAGAAGCCTAAAAACGATTCATGGTACGACGACAAGAGGATCCACTTCGGCTTCAGCCTTGGCCTGAACCTGATGGATTTTGATATCACACCATCTCAAACTTTCCTTGATCAGGATGGTTATTACCCTGAGGTCAGTATCCTTAATCCTGGTATTAATATTCAAGTTGTTACCAATTACCGGCCAGCGAAATATTTTGATCTGCGCTTTCTTCCGGGCGTTTCTTTCGGACAGAGAAATATCAGATATTACGATTACAATACCCGGGACATAATTAATGAAAGTCAGAGGATCGAATCCTCTTTCCTCGAATTTCCCCTCTTGCTGAAATACAAGGGTGACAGACTGAATAATGTAAGGCCATACATTATAGGAGGACTTAATTACAGATACGATCTGGCCGGGAAAAAGGAATTTGATGAAGAAAAGGGTGTGCATATTATGCTTAAAAGATCGGATCTTTACTATGAGGCAGGTGCAGGCCTTGATTTTTATCTGCCATACTTCAAATTCTCCGTGGAAATTAAAACATCAAGAGGGATCAGGGATATTAAGGCGGGAATGCTCACACCTATGCCACAGTATGCCAATGCGATAGAAAAAATGCAATCCAGAATATGGGTTATTGCTTTTCATTTTGAATAGGAATGTCAAAACTGATCCGGCTGAATGTCAGTCCCGAAACTGCTGCTGATGAAATACTGATCCGCAGACTTTCAGGATCTCTCTCCGGAATCCCCCCTTCAGGCATCACTTCTCTCAGGATTATCAGAAGATCTATCGATGCGCGAAAGAAAAATATAATCATCAACCTCGAAATTGAGGTTTTCTCGGATCAGGATAATCCAGTCCCGGTCATTGCACCGTTCAATCCCTGCAATGTGGCCGGGAGTCCCGAAGTCATAATAGTAGGAGCCGGTCCGGCCGGACTCTTCGCTGCACTCAGGCTTATCGAGCTGGGAATAAGGCCGGTTATAATCGAAAGGGGAAAGGATGTCTCGTCACGCAAAAAGGATATAGCAAGGATCAGCCGCGAGCATATTATAAACCCCGACAGCAATTATTGCTTCGGTGAAGGTGGAGCCGGCACTTTTTCAGACGGCAAGCTTTATACCCGGTCCAGAAAGCGAGGGGATAACAAAAGGGTCCTCGAACTTCTCTGTCTTCACGGGGCAAATGAAAATATCCTGTATGAGGCTCATCCTCACCTTGGTACTGATAAGCTTCCAGGGATAATTTCAGCGATAAGAAAATCAATAACCGGGGCAGGAGGATTGTTCCTGCTTGAAAAGAGGGTGACCGACCTCATTCTTGATGGAAACAAAATAAAAGGGATTGCCTCCGGGATTGAGAAGTATTATTCACCATATGTCATACTGGCTACCGGGCATTCGGCAAGGGATATTTATGAAATTTGTAATGCAAGGAAAATAAAGCTTGAAAGAAAATCCTTTGCTATGGGCGTTAGGGTTGAACACCCTCAGGATATTATTGACAGGATACAATACCATGGACAGCCCAGGGGTAAGAACCTGCCCGCCGCTTCGTATAACCTTGTAAAACAGGTCGATGGTCGGGGTGTCTACTCCTTTTGCATGTGTCCGGGCGGATTTATAGTTCCGTCGGCAACTTCACCGGAGGAAATAGTTGTGAACGGGATGTCACCGTCCCAAAGGAATTCACCGTACGCCAATTCCGGAATTGTTGTCGAAATCAGACCGGAGGACATAGGAAGATCCGGTGGAGCAGAAGAATTTGCCGGTCTTGATTTTCAGAAGGAATTTGAAAGACTGGCCTGGGAAGAGGCCGGCAGGACACAGTCAGCTCCGGCACAGCGCCTTATGGATTTCATAAACGGACTCAACTCCGGAACGCTTCCTGAAGTCTCATATTTTCCCGGAGTCACATCTTCGTCCATGCATGAATGGATTCCCGGTTTCATTGGAAAAAGGCTAAAGGAAGGATTCAGGCTTTTCGGCTCAATAATGAAGGGCTACCTTACAAATGAAGCCGTTATTCTTGGAGTTGAATCCAGGACCTCATCCCCCGTGAGGATTCCGAGGGATCCTGTCACGCTTGAGCATACGGGCATTTCGGGCCTTTATCCCGGCGGGGAGGGGTCGGGTTATTCCGGTGGAATAGTCTCATCCGCAGTTGATGGAATGAAAATTGCGGAGGCGATCGCCGCAAAATCCGGAAGATAAAATTACACAGGGACCACTACCGGAATCCTTCAGCTCCTTCTCCTGGCAAATTCCGAGAAGATAACCGATGCCGCCATTCCGACATTAAGTGATTCCACCCCATGGCTTGAGGCGCTGAACTTTGGAATCAGAAGCCGGGTAGTTATAAATGGCAGAAGATCGTCTGAGATTCCCCTGGACTCATTACCAAGCATAATTATTCCCCTGTTCCCTAGTTTTGAAGAGTAAACTGATTCTCCTTCAAGATATGTCCCATAAACGGGCAATTCTTTCCTCACAGCCTCCTCCATCAACTTTTTTAAGTCCTGATACCATGTTGTTACATTCAGCAAAGCTCCCATCGAAGCCTGTATCACTTTCGGATTGTAAAGATCAGCACAGTTTAAGGAGCATACCACATACCTGAAACCGAACCATGCGGCGGCTCTTAATATTGTTCCCAGGTTGCCCGGATCCTGGATGGAATCAAGCGCAATAATAATATTGTCAGCAATTTTAATGTGATCAGATGCCGGTTCCGGCATTGACACCACTGCAATTGCATTATGCGGTGTTTTAAGACTGCTCATTCGTTCCAGGTCCCGGAAGGAAGCAGATTCAATCTCGTCAATTGCCGCCTTTTCGCCGGGCATCAGTAAAGCTATAAACTCAGGTGCAGCAGCAAGTAATTTCAGCCTGGTTCCTGAGTTGAGATAATCTTTGATCAGTTTATCTCCCTCAATTACATAGTGTTGTTCCTCGTCCCTTACCTTTTTATCCTGAAGGGACCGGATATATTTTATTCTGTTTTTGCTGATCATTGGGCTTAATGTTTTTAATGTGGCATATCTTTTGAATTATTGACGGGATTAATATAGAGGTCGCCGGGTGAAAGTTATTTTTTATTATTGATATATTTGCTTCAGGCTTTTATGTACAAATTTTGAAAAAAACCGGATCAAATAAAAGGAATATTTTCCCGTGGAAATTTATTTTAATGTTTCTCCTGGTTCCCCTGATCTATTCATGTAATCCGACCAGGTATGTCCCGCAGGGTGAAACTCTTCTGGTCGAAAATAATATTGAAA
>DAIUKI010000175.1:0-6172 GCA_036848255.1 Bacteroidales bacterium
ATAGATAATGTAAATGACGAAAAGCTGGAAAACGAGTGGATTTCAGGACCAGAAAAAAATATAAATCTGCATACAATGATTGTCGATTTCCCAAGACATCTTAAATTGCATCTTGATGAGATCAATAACCTGATTGAAACCACAAAATTAACAAAATGATCCAGTCCGTTTCCTTTGAAAAACATCTTATTGCACCCTGTGGTATGAATTGCGGGACATGCATTGCATATCTAAGAGATAAAAACACCTGTCCCGGTTGCAGGACCATTTCTTCAGATAAAGCTATTTCAGTCAAAAAATGTATCGTAACAGAATGCAGGTATCTGCAAAAGACAACATCAAAGTTCTGTTATGACTGTGAAAAATATCCATGTCAAAGGATAAAAAACCTTGACAAAAGGTATCGCACAAAATATAGGACAAGTTTCATAGAGAACCTGAGTATGATAAAAGAAAAAGGATTAGACAGCTTTCTGGCATTTGAAACAAAACGCAGGACTTGTATAAATTGTGGATCTGTTATTAGTGTCCACCGTGACCATTGTATCAAATGTAACCAGATATTAAAATAAATCGACACTGACAGGATAATTACTGGGCTCCCCGCTCAGCCGCTTTGAGAATAAAAAAAATAGAAAATGAAGGCAATTGTCTATACAAAATACGGAACACCTGATGTTCTTGAATTAAAAGAGGTAGATAAACCTATTCCCAACGAGAATGAAGTCTTAATAAAAGTTTTTGCAGTTTCAATAAATGATTGGGATTTGGGTCTCCTTCAGGGTGACCTCATAAATCGCCTCATCAATGGTCTTCGTAAACCGAAGATAAAAATACTCGGCTCCGACATAGCAGGACGAATTGAAGCAGTTGGCAAAAACGTAAGGAAGTTTCAGCTTGGGGATGAAGTGTATGGGGATCTTAGCGGCAGATGGGGAGGCTTCGCTGAATTTACTTGCGCTCGTGAAAATGAATTGGCCTTAAAGCCGGTCAGTATGAGTTTCGAGGAAGCAGCGGCAATACCTCAAGCAGCTATGCTGGCAGTACAAGGTCTTCGTGATAAAGGGCAAATTCATTCAGGACAAAAGCTACTGATTAATGGTGCGGGTGGAGGGGTAGGTACCTTTGCTGTACAGATTGCCAAATTATATGGAGTTGAAGTTACTGGTGTTGACAATTCCGGGAAATTGGACATGATGCGCTCAATGGGTTTTGATCATGTCATAAATTATAAACAAGAAGATTTCACTAAAAATGGGAATTGTTACGATCTGATTCTTGATGTTAAGACAAATCGTTCGATAACCGATTATGTCCGGGCATTGTGTCCTAATGGAATTTATATCACGGTTGGAGGTTCCATGGTTAGGCTTTTTCAGGCTTTATTACTAGGGCCCTGGATTTCGATGACCAGTAACAAGAATATACGTATCGTTGGCCTAAAGCAAAACAAGGATTTAGCTTATATGAACGAGCTTTTCGAAGCCGGTAAAGTCAAACCTGTGATTGATGGACCCTACAAGTTGGAGGAAGTTCCTAAAGCATTCAGGCATTTTGGTGAAGGAGCCCACAAAGGTAAAGTAGTAATAACTGTGGAACATAACTACTCTGAAATATGAACACACACAATCAACGTATCGCAAAACTGACCTTCACCTCGGTATATCCTATGTATCTGGCAAAAGTGCAGAAGAAAGGCAGAACAAAGGAAGAATTGCATCAGGTCATCGAGTGGTTAACAGGCTTCGATAACAAGAGGCTGAAGGAACTGATAAAAGAAAATGTGACATTTGAAACATTCTTTCAACATGCTTCGATAAATCCCAATGCGCACCTCATCACCGGAGTAATCTGTGGGTATCGGGTGGAAGAAATCGAGGATCCTTTAACGCAGCAGGTTAGGTATTTGGATAAATTGGTGGATGAGTTGGCGAAAGGAAGGAAGATGGAGAAGATTTTGCGCGGCTGAAAAAAAAAAATTGAGCTTCGTACACGAATAAGTTGGCTCCCGCTGTGTGGGGCAGGCTGTCTTGAGAGAGAATATTGGAAAAATGGATGGCATCTGGAGAGATACCATCCTTCTTGAAAGACGAAGCAGGAAAACAGGATTATAAATTATGAAAACGCTTTATAAGGACAATAAGATTAAGCAGGCACCTTTCTGAATTCTTCACGATTCCAGAAACGATGATTGGCAATACACCCGATAAATTTTTCTGCATTGCCATCGGTAATCAATCCTGCTTCTTCCATATTCAGGTTTTTTAAATCGATCTCTTTTACATAGGTTTCTTTCAATAAGGCAATACCATCCGCTCCAGTTGCGATTGCTTTACAATGCTTGTAGGCCTCATTTACGAAATGTATTGAATTGGACTCCGTCATTAAAGCTGCAATACTTTTTTTACCATCAGGTATAAAAACGGCATCATATAATACTGAAGCATCGGTCAGAAAACTTCCGTCTACAGGTATTTGTTTGCCGTCTTCTGTAGTAATGGTACCTTGTTTCAATGAAATTAATTTTACCGCAGCTCCATTATCCACTAACACTTTTTTCATTTTATTCAACGAATCATTCTTCACCCCGTTAGCAACCAGGAAAGCCACCTTTCTTGTTTTAATAGTATTTTTAATTGTGCCTTCCATGCTTAACGCAGCTGATTTATCTATAACTGGTTTTACATTAATGGGTTCATTATCGCTCTCATTTGCATCAGCAGAAACACCATGATTCATGGGTCTTTCAGGTGCTTTTGGAAGAGGTAATCCCAATCCACCGGCTACTTTTGCAGCTAAGTTTCTATCTACCTGGGTCAATAAGCCAAGGATCCTTTCTCTTATGTAAACCTTTTCAACTTTGCCCAATTCAAAAGTAAATGCATCTATAAGGTGTTGCTGTTCAGGTTTCGACTGGCTGTTGAAGAACATAGTTGCCTGACTAAAGTGATCAAAAAAACTTTTGCTTCTCTCTCTGACTTTTACTGCATCTATTCTTTCTGCATGACTTACAAAGCCACCTTCTGACGCCTTTGCCTGCATAGGTGAACCATCTGAAATACTGTTAGGATGGTAACTTGTTTTAGCGGCGTTTATGGTCTGCCTCATGTGTCCGTCGCGCTGATTATTGTGCACAGATGATAAGGGGCGGTTTATAGGAATTTCGTGAAAATTCGGACCTCCCAATCTTGAGAGTTGAGTATCGGTGTAAGAAAATAGTCTGCCCTGCAATAGAGGGTCGTTGCTAAAGTCAATACCCGGTACTATATGCCCCGGATGAAATGCAACCTGCTCTGTTTCTGCGAAAAAATTATCAGGATTTCTGTTGAGGGTCATTTTTCCCACCCGCATTACCGGAATAAGTTCTTCCGGTATAAGTTTGGTTGGGTCTAGCAAATCAAAACTATATTTAAACTCATCAGCTTCCGGTATTATTTGCAAACCTAATTCCCATTCCGGAAAATTGCCTGCTTCGATAGATTCCCACAAATCCCTTCTGTGAAAGTCGGGGTCTTTGCCGGAAATATTCTGTGCTTCATCCCATGCTATTGAATGTACACCCAACAGAGGTTTCCAGTGAAATTTCACAAAGCTGCTTTTGTTTTTTGAATTAATTAACCGGAATGTATGAACTCCAAAACCTTCCATCATCCTAAAGCTACGGGGTATTGCTCTGTCGCTCATTTGCCACATTACCATGTGCATGCTTTCGGGCATCAGCGAGATAAAATCCCAGAAAGTATCATGAGCAGAGGCAGCCTGGGGTATTTCATGATGCGGTTCCGGCTTTACGGCATGTATCAGGTCAGGAAATTTAATGGCATCCTGTATAAAAAATACAGGCATATTGTTCCCTACCAGATCATAGTTGCCTTCCGATGTATAAAATTTAACCGCAAATCCTCTTACATCTCTAGCTAAATCTGATGACCCTCTGGACCCAGCTACTGTTGAAAAACGAACAAAAACAGGAGTTTCAGTGGTTGTATCATTTAAGAAAGCAGCTTTGGTGTATTTATCCAGTGATTCATACACTTTAAAGATTCCATGTGCCCCGCTTCCTCTTGCATGTACAATGCGTTCCGGTATACGTTCATGGTCAAAGTGAGTAGTTTTTTCCCTCAGAATGAAATCTTCCAGGAGTGTGGGGCCTCGTGCTCCGGCTTTGAGAGAATTATTGTTGTCGTTAATTTTTAATCCCTGATTGGTGGTCAGTAATTGGGCTGCACCATTCTCAGTATTAACAGAAAGATCATCAATTTTTGATGAGCTTTTCTTTGCCAATTTTTTTTCTGCTTTTGCCATTTGAGTAGATTCTAAAATGTGATTAATAATAAGGTAGCGCTACAAAATTAATTACATAAATTCCTGGAGGTGTTACATAATTTTTTTGAAAAATTACATTATTCACACATTTGCAATAGTTTCCAGAACCGGTGAGTTGAAGAAGTTTTTTCAGGCGACAGACATCAGGCGTCAGGCGTCAGGAAACCCATATTTGCCAGTAAGGTATTCGCCAAAACCTCGGCTGTATGTTCCCTGTGATCGTCAACCAGAGGGATAAACTTTTCCTGGAGTACAACCCCGTCAAGCTGAATTGTTTGTTTAATATTGCCTTCTTGCAATTTGGTAACTGTAATATGGTATGGGGTTTCCCTATACCTGTAATGAATCTTAAATGAAATCCAATCGGTGGGGAGACATGGATTAATATATAGTTTGTTTGTTTCAAGCCTTATCCCGAGCAGAGACTCCGTGATCAGGCGATACATCCAACCGGCCGATCCGGTATACCATGACCATCCGCCCCGGCCAATATGGGGAGCGAGGGCATAAACATCAGCTGCAATTACGTAAGGTTCCACCTTGTAGGTTGAAACCTCCTCTTGAGTACGGGTGTGATTGATGGGGTTGATGAGGGATAAAATTTTCCAGGCTTTTTTACTATCTCCCAATTTTGCGAATGCCATTACGGTCCATATAGCCGCATGGGTATACTGGCCACCATTTTCTCTTACTCCCGGGACGTATCCTTTAATATATCCGGGATTCAGGTCCGATTTATCAAAAGCAGGGTCAAGCAATTGAACCAATGAATGTTCATACCGGACAAGTCTTTTATTCACAGATTCCATGGCTGTCCGTGACCGGTCAGGACTGCCTGCTCCGGAGAGCACGGACCAGCTTTGGGAGATGGAGTCAATCTGGCATTCATCGTTACTTGCCGATCCAAGCGGCAAGCCATTGTCGAAATAGGCACGCCGGTACCATTCGCCATCCCATGCATTCCTTTCAATATTCTTTCGGATTTTTTCAGCTTCATTCCTGCAGCGTTCAACAAATTCTAAGTCGCCTCTGACCTTCGCAATTCCAATGAACCGGGTCAGCACCTCAATAAGAAAAAAGCCCAGCCAGACACTTTCACCTTTGCCCTGGTTTCCAACCATATTCATGCCATCATTCCAGTCGCAGGTACCTATAAGGGGAAGGCCATGATCACCAAATCTGAGCCCATGCACTATCGAACGTTTGCAATGATCATACAAAGAACCCTTTTCTTCCGACCGGTTTGGAAGGTCATAATAGGAATCATCTTCAGCGTTTACAGGACGTCCGTCAAGATAATGAATGGATTCATCAAGAACTCCTGTATCTCCGCTGCCGGTAACATAGCGGCAGGTTGCCAATGGCAGCCACAGGTAATCATCGGAACAATGTGTACGGACACCTCTTCCGGCAGGAGGGTGCCACCAGTGCTGGACATCACCTTCCGTAAACTGCCGGCCTGCAAAAAGAATAAGGAGTTCCCGTAGGATAGTTGGACGGCAATGAATCAAAGCCATGGCATCCTGCAACTGGTCGCGAAAACCAAATGCACCGCCCGATTGATAGTATCCGCTTCGTGCCCATATCCGGCAGGCCAGGGTTTGATATAAAAGCCAACCATTAGCCAGAACATTAATTGACTTATCGGGTGTTTCAATCTGCACGGAACCGAGCGTATTGTTCCAATATTGCCAAACTGCTTCCAGGGCCATTCGTGCAGAACCTGATCCACGGAACCGGCGTATGAGGTTGGTAGCATCATCCATATTATGACCCGAACCCAGCCTGAATACGATCTCGTGTTCCTGTCCGGCATCAATTTCAAAGGCGACCTGGATGGCATTCT
>DAIUKI010000176.1:0-6148 GCA_036848255.1 Bacteroidales bacterium
CTCCCTCCCTGATGGCGTTTTTCTTTGAGAGTTCAATCATATTATGGTCATACTCAATGCCAATTGCCCTGACACCACGATTTGCGGCAGTGATAACCGTGCGTCCGTCACCGGAACCGAGGTCAATGAGGAAATCTGAGGGTGTGATCTTAGCCATATCGAGCATTTTTTCAACGAGAGCCTGCGGAGTTGGAAACCATCTGACATCTTTCCCTTCCTGTCCCTGCTCAGGCTGATATTCTTTGTTTCTGACTTTTTCCTGGCAGAGAAGACCTTCTGAAGAAAATGTTGGTGAAACTGCTAATAATAAGCAGGATATATAATTTATAAATTTCATTGTTTTCCCTTCTTCATGATTCCGTTAACAAAAAGAGCAGTCATACTCCGAAGTCTGCTATAGTAAAATTTTCAAGGGGCAAAAGGTATAAAAAAAGTGAACATTAATTAAGGGATTTAGTATTTCTCCTGTTAAAAGTATTAAAAATGGATCTTGAGTGCCTGTTATTAATTCTGCCTGGTTTATTATTGAAATTGTTTAATGGTGATGAAAAGTATTATTAATACGACGAAAAATACTATTTAATTAATGACATCATACATATTTTTGATAAATTCATAGTTTTGAAAACATGATTAAATTCCGTTATGTTTAATTTATTACCTTGAATTTACATAGAAACCTAACTAATCCGATTAATTTATGAAAAATTTTCTGATGATCCTGTTTCTTCTGGCATCAACATCAGTTTTTGCGCAGAGAACAACGATTACAGGCACAGTCACTGACGAAGGGGGAAATCCTCTGGCAGGTACCACTGTCCTGATTAAAGGAACTACCCAGGGGGAAATTACCGATGGAAACGGAAAGTACTCGATAGATGTCAGTAATGCTAATGTCTCTCTTGTGTTTTCTTTTATCGGTTTTATAACCCAGGAGGTGGCAACTCAGAACCGGGCTGTGGTTGACGTTATACTTAAATCTGACGTCACCGGCCTTGATGAAGTAATAGTTGTTGGTTACGGAACACAAAAAAAGAGTGACATTACAGGAACAGTCACTTCGCTTTCAAAAGACAGGCTGGATATGGTTCCCAACCTGAATGTCACCCAGGCTATTATGGGTGCTGTACCAGGAGTCATGATCGAAACGGGCTCTGCAGGCGCCAACCCCGATCAATCAATAATGATTCGGGGAAGGGCTTCCATTTCAGCTGATAACCAGCCTCTTATTGTTGTTGACGGAATTCCTTATAGCGGAAGTATGTCCGACATCAATCCAAGAGACATCAGATCGGTTGAAATCCTTAAGGACGCTTCTGCTGCAGCAATTTATGGGTCGAGGGCTTCAAACGGCGTGATCCTGATCACAACAAAGGAGGGTGCATCTGGTAAGACAACATTTTCCTATGACGGAAAATATGGCGTCAGCCAGTTCATAAAGAAATATGATTTTCTGGACGGCCCCGAGTTCTATGATTTTAAAATGACCAGAGATCCCGAATATATATATCAGACAGAGACTGATAACTTAGCCGAGGGCGTATCAACAGACTGGTTTAGTCTTGCATTGAGAAAAGGTCAGTCGCAGGAGCATAATGTTTCTGTTTCAGGAGGCTTTAATGATACGAAATTCTATATCGGCGCCGGTCTGACTGATATCAAGGGAGTCGCGAGAGGCGACAATTTCAGGCGTGTTACAACCAGGCTAAACATTGAAACCAAACTGTTTGACTGGCTTGCTGTTGGAACAAGAACCCAGCTTAACTACGACGATGCCAGCGGAAGAGAAGTGAGCTGGTATGGAGCAATGATTGCCAATCCGCTTGGAAAACCCTATGATGATAATGGCAATTACCTTATTTACCCGATCCCTGAAAATATAACCATAACTAACCCTTTGACTAACCTGGCCTATGACGATCTTGATAAATCGTACCAGATACTTACAAACAATTATCTGAATGTGGATGTGCCATTTATAAAAGGACTGACATACAGGCTGAATACAGGTGTCAGAACAAGGTTCACAGATGCAGCAAGATACGGCGGGGTTAATACGTATAGTGGATACAGGGCCCAGGGAGAGTCCAGCTCAAGCAACTCATTCAGCAGTAACGTGGTCATCGAGAATATTTTGAATTACAACAAAACACTTGGTAATCATACAATCTTCCTGACGGGATTGTACAGTTATGAAAATAACACCAGTAAATCAAATTCACTGGGTGCAGAGCAGTTCCCGAATGACTTCCTTTCCTGGTACGGAGTTTCCCAGGCAGGTGTTCTTTCTCCTTCCACTTCTTACAGGAATTCAGCATTGGTTTCACAGATGTTCCGTGCCAATTATTCGTTTGCAAGCAGGTATCTTGCTACATTTACGATAAGGCGTGACGGATTTTCAGGGTTCGGAGAAGATACCAAATGGGGTCTCTTCCCGTCCGTTGCCCTTGGATGGAATATTTCCAATGAAAACTTCTTCCCCCTTAAGAATGTCTTTAATACATTAAAGCTCAGGGGTTCTTTCGGTCTCAACGGTAACCAGGCAATCAGTCCTTATGCTTCTCTTCCAAAGTTTACAGTTGGCAGTATAATGTCTGATACTGAAGCGCAAGTTGGGTATAAGCCGATGGTCATGGGCGTTGCAGACCTGGGATGGGAATCCGCAAAAACATTTAATATCGGGCTTGATTTCGGCTTGTATAAAGACCGGATTACCGGTACAATCGACTGGTACAGGAAAAACACATTTGACCTGTTGCTCAACAGAAGCATCTCGGTAATCCATGGATTGACTGAAAGCACAACCGATGACTGGATCCATCCTGCTGTTACACAGAATATAGGACAAACACAGAATTCAGGACTTGAACTTTCATTTAATTCAAGAAATGTGGTTAGGCAAAAATTCCAGTGGATGATGAACGGGAACCTTGCATTTAACAAAAATAAAATCACTTCACTTTATGGCATTAAAGATCCGGTGACAGGAAAAGAAATGGATGATATCTCCAACGGGTGGTTCATAGGTCAGCCTGTGCGGGTGAACTACAATTATGTGTGGGATGGTATATGGCAGCTTGGAGAAGAGGAAGCTGCAGCTGTTTATAATTCACAGCCCGGATATGTCAAATTGAAAGACCTGAACGGAGACCAGAAGATTGATGCTAATAATGATCGGAGGATTATAGGTCAGTTAGACCCGAAAATATTATGGGGTTTTACAAACACTTTGATCTACGGCAACTGGTCATTCAGCTTCTTTTTACATGGTGTCGCCGGTGTAACCGCATATAACGACAGGATGAATGACGATGTCCAGCAAGATCTTCGCTACAACACTATTAAAAAGGACTGGTGGACGCCGGAAAATCCAAGTACCACCTGGTATATGAACAAAAAGATGGCCAATGAGATGGGAGGACACGGTGCAACTCAGTATGAAAGCACGGATTATGTAAGAGTGAAAGATATTTCTCTCGCTTATGAACTCCCCACTAACGCCATTAGCAGGATTGGCCTGAGCAATGCAAAAATTTATGTCTCCGGACGTAATCTGCTCACTTTTACCAAATGGAGCGGGTTAGATCCTGAACTGGTGGATCAGTCCGCCCAGAGGAATATTCCGATGCAGAAAGAGCTTATTTTCGGCCTGACATTTGGATTTTAAAATGTTATAACAGTAAAATTAAACACGATGAAAATATTGAACTATACTATCAGAGTTATGCTGCTGGTGATCATTATGCTGGCAGGCTGTTCCAAAAATGTCCTTGAGGAAAATCCGCCCAACATATTGTCAGGGCCGACAATCCTTAAAAACTATAATGGATTCGAAGCAGCATTGAATGGACTTTACTTCCTTGGAAGGTATGCCAGGTGGCAATCGGAAAAACTTGAAAATGCTCTTAACGGAGTTGATAACATGACCAGCAATTCCAAACGAAGCGATATCTTCTGGAATTGGACCACATCCAACAATCCTTCAGATGACGACCTGTTGGAGACCTTTCAATGGTTGTACGAGATAATTAATGCCTCCAATACAATCATCTACTATGCAGATCAGGAAATCGACTGGAGAGGCGGTGCGGATACCCCTGAGAACAATAAGCTCAGAGTTGTTGCAGAAGCCAGGGCCATAAGGGGATGGGCATACAGGCGGCTCGCTTACTCATGGGGCGATGTACCGCTGGTACTCACAATGCCTCAGGGTTTAAAAACAGACTGGGAACGTACTCCTGTCGCTGAAGTCAGAAAAGCTATCATAAGTGATTATAAATTTGCCCAGCAATATGTTCCAACGGAAGCTTCTTTGCAGGGCAGGATCACAAAAGGCGCTGTTCAGACGCTCCTGGCTGAAATGTATCTTACAGTAGGTAAACCCGATAGTGCACTATACTGGTGCAACCAGGTAATTGACAATCCGGCCTATGTGCTTACAACTGCAAGATATGGCGTATATCAGGATGATCCTACAGGAAGCGCTTTCGGCGATATGTTCAAGGAAGGAAACCAGAACAGGGAGCAGGGCAACAAGGAAGCACTCTGGGTATTCCAGTTCGAACTGTACAACAGCATCGACGAACAGGGTCATCAACTGTCTCGCTCAGAGGTAGGTAGTTACAATAGCATTAAGGTTAAGGGAACAGACGGTAAAGATGTTTCCCCGATCCAGTACACTGTCGAAAGAGGAGGCAGGGGTAAATCGTATTTTGCCCCGACAAAATGGTGGATCGACAGCTATGAAGAAACCGATGACAGGGCCCAGAACTATATACTGCGTACATCCTTCATCCTTCAGACTAAAGAAGAGAATAATAAAGGATACACGGGTACAGGCGAATTACCAGCTGATAAACTGCCTGCCGGTTATAACTATGGAGACACTATCTGGTGCAAATGGGACAAGGATATTACGGCTGCAAGGTTTAAGGTCAATGACTGGCCTTATTCAAGAAAAGCTGAAGGAACAAGCACAATTGATGTGCAGGCAGACTTCGCCTGGACTGATCAGATCTACATAAGACTGGCTGATACTTACCTGCTTAAGGCTGAAGCGCAATACAAGCTTGGTGATGCTCCCAGTGCTGCTGAAACCATTAATGTGATTCGAAACAGGTCTCATGCGACTCCTATTACCGCAGAAGATGTGAATATAGATTATATTCTGGACGAAAGGTCTCGTGAGCTTTTCATTGAAGAGGAACGCAGAATGACCCTGCTGAGGACACGTAAATGGTTTGAAAGGACACAGTTGTATAATAAATTCGGAGGAGAACTGATCACATTGCGTGATACGATCTTCCCGATACCGCAGGATGTTATTGATGCAAACCTGACCAAACCATTCCCACAAAATCCGGGATACTAGTAAATGGCTGAGACAGGATTTAAGAAAACACAAGGTTAGTTCTGGATATAATAGATTGTTTAGCTACTCTGCCCGCCTCCATGAAAGGGAGGCAGGTCAGAGTAGTTTAATTTCCGGCTTTAGATATTATAGGCCCCTTCCCTTAAGGAGAAGCAGATGTAATTTATAAGAATCTTAACCTCATGAGAAAGAAAATGTCATTGATATTGGCCATCACAGCTTGCTGGATGACAATCTCCTGTAACCAGAACAGGAAACCGGTAATTAATGAAAATGGCCGTATCTTAAAAGTTCCTTCAGAGTTTGCTACAATAGCTGAAGCTGTGAGCAAGTCTGCTGACGGTGATTGGATTATACTGGCACCGGGCAAGTATTCGGAAATGAAAATTGATCTTGATAAATCCGTCACAATTTCATCGGAATGGAAACTTTCCGGTGATGAACTTAAAATAGAGGAGACTGTAATTGATTCGCAGGATTCGATACTTTTCAATATCAAAAAAGACGACGTTGAAATAAGCGGCTTAAAGATCATAAACGGCGACCATCCTCTCAACATCATGGCACGGGCAACCATAAAAAATAATCATTTTATCAATAATCTCGATGCAATGAGTTACGAAGGCTCAGGCGGAGGATACACAGGCTTTAACACAGTCGAAAATGACAGGGACGACGGGCTTGATCTTGATATAAGGTATGGCGGAGAAAATCGCGGAACCAATATTGTTGTCGAACATAATACAATTTTGAACAGTAACGATGACGGGATTGAGA
>DAIUKI010000177.1:0-6129 GCA_036848255.1 Bacteroidales bacterium
TTATAGCCAAAAATATGATCTGATCTGTATATTAGTTTATTGAATGCCAGACTGGCCACCCTTGGAGGCTGAGCTTCGGCCTGAAGTATCCTGTTTGAGGTCCTGGTCCTGGCAAGTTCGAATTCGGCCGTGTCCCATCTGGGTTCCAGGAGGGTCTCCTTAACGAGCATCATGGTCTTTTCAAAGTTCCTCGAGAGTGAACTTATGCTGATCGTAAATTCCTCCCTTCCAGCATAAACATTGATGTCTGACCCCAGAAGTTCAATCTCCTCTTCCAGCTCCTCGGGAGTTTTGTTCTTTGTTCCCTGAGGCAGAACGGCAGCTACCATCCCCGCAACACCCGGCATGCTGATATTATCCATGGAGATCCCCCCGTCTATTGTGATGGTGACATTCACAAGGGGCAGTTCAGTGTTCTGGATTCCATAAACCATTATACCATTTGACAATTCGTCTTTCCATATAATGGGAACGGTTATCTGAGGTTCTTCACCCGATGGAGGTTCGATAGTGCGATCAATGGCAGAGGGTGATTTCACAACCTCTTCATCTTTTGTTACATCGATTTCAACCTGGCTGGCATCACTGATATTTTCTTCCCTGACTTCTGCGGAGACCGAATTCTCCGCCATCATTCCGGGACTTCCCTTAGGAACAAAACTTGTAACTACATGCGGCTTCCCCTTGATATATTTTTCATAAACCCTCTTAACATCATCCAGAGTGACGGCTTTTATGTTCTCGATATCCTTTTCAATATATCCCGGATCATTGAGGAAGGTGTTATACATCGCCAGTTGGATTGATTTGTTCAGGACGCTGTTGAGCCCATCGTAAAATCTCTTTTCAGACGCAGCCTTGATCCGCTCAACATCCTTTTCGGTTATACCTTCTTTTTCAAACCTGTCAAATGCTTCTGAAACAGCATCCTCGACCTCCTTAAGTGTCTTTCCTTCGTTAGCCCTGATTGAAACGGTAAATTCCCCTGCAAGCTCCTCTGAATTATTATATGCGGATATTCCCGAAGTGAGTTGCTTCTCTTTAACCAATACCTTGTACAATGGGGCTTTTTTGCCGTCGGCAAGGATCTTTGCAAGGAAATCAAGAGCATATGCATCTTTTTGATAAGCCTGGGGAACGGGCCAGACAAGAGTTATCTCCGGAACGTTCGCAAAATTGTCTTCGTGATAGAGCTTTATTGTTTTCTCAGGAACCGGGACAACTGCCGTTCTTCCAGCAACTTCACCATGTGATTTTATCTCGCCGAAATATTTGTCGATCAGTATTTTGGCAGAATCGGGATTGAAATCCCCGGATAAAATAAGGGTGGCATTGTTAGGTCCGTAGAATTTTTCATAAAATGATTTGACATCATCCAGTGAGGCATTCCTGAGATCATCCATTTCTCCGATTACATCCCAGCTATAGGGATGGCCGGCAGGATACAGGTTCTTATTTATAACATAGCTGGTAAATCCATACGGCTGATTATCAACTCCCTGCCGTTTTTCATTCTGCACTACATTTTGCTGGATCGCAAGCGATCGCGGAGTTACGGAATTTATAAAATAACCCATTCTGTCCGATTCGAGCCAAAGTACCTTTTCAAGGGCATTTTTTGGGAACTCTTCAAAATACGCCGTTATATCCCTCGACGTAAAACCGTTGTTTGATCCGCCCGCAGCTTCAAGGATCCTGTCAAATGCTCCGGTTTTTACATTTTCGGATCCCATAAACAGAAGGTGCTCAAACAAATGGGCAAAACCTGTCTTGCCTGGAGCTTCCCTGCTCGAACCTACATGATACATGATTATATACGACATCATTGGGTCGGAATGATCGGTGTGGAGCACTACCTGCAGTCCGTTCGGCATTACATATTTTTCATATTTGATGCTAAGCCTGTCGTCAGGTGTTTTACTGCACGACGAAAGACAAAGCAGGAAAATGCTAATTGCAATCAGGTAACCAACAGAGCGGAATTTATTCATTTCAGGGAATTTAAGGTTAGTAGATTCGTAACTGTCCGAAGTGAATGGCGAAATTATGTAAATTTTATGTATATTTCAATTGCCTTAATCAACCCGCCACATGAAAAAATCAATTGCTATTTCTGTTTTCAGCTGTGTTGTTTTTGTTTCATTCTCACAACAGAAGCCATTCCTTTCGGATATCTGGTCCTATATCGAAAACACCTCGGTTTATGAAAAAAACCAGGAGGAAGGGCACGTGCCCTTGATCCCGTTTTCGACAGTTGACCAGGCTCTAAGCAATAATTACAGGAATCCTAATATTTTGATCCTGAACGGAATCTGGAAGTTTCATTACTCAGATACTCCTGAAGGAGTCATACCTGACTTCTACCGGGAAGGATTCAGCGACAACAAATGGGATACAATAAGGGTCCCCTCCAACTGGGAAATGAAAGGGTACGGCGATCCGCTTTTCAGGAATGTAACAACCCCGTTCCGGCCTGATCCGCCTAAAACTCCACGGGAATATAATCCTGCGGGATCGTACAGGAGAACTTTCAACATCCCTGCATCCTGGAAAAGCAGGGAGGTTTTCCTGAGAATGGAGAAGACTGCTTCTGCCTCTTTTATCTGGATAAATGGCAAGGAAGTTGGCTATAATGAGGGAGGACAGGAACCTGCAGAATACAATATCTCGGAATACCTCAGAACTGGAAAAAACACCATTGCAGTCGTTGTATTTAAATATTCTGACGGTTATTATCTTGAAAATCAGGATTACTGGCGTCTTGCAGGCATTTTCGACGATATCTGGCTCTTCGCAGCGCCAAAGGTCCATATTTCTGACTGGGTCGCGACAACAGATCTGGATGAGAATTATTCGGATGCAAGGCTGAGCCTCTCAGTTGACATCCGGAATTATTCGGATCAGCCGGGGCGTGATCTGGCAATCCGTGCTGTATTGTATAATCAGGAAAAACAGGTTGTTAAAACTTTAACAACAGAAAGATTCCTGGTCCTGCCTGATTCACTGAAAACCATTTCATTGGATGAGATAATTTCGAAACCCCATTTATGGTCAGCTGAGCATCCAACCCTTTACACCCTGACCTTTGAACTTCTCGGCTCATCAGGCCGGATAGAAGAGGTAATCACAGGCAGAATCGGATTCAAGGAGACGGAGATAAGGAATCAGGTGTTTTACCTGAATGGAAAGCCGGTAAAATTAAACGGTACAAACAGTCATATGCAGCACCCTCTTACCGGACACACAATGGATGAAGCCACTATAAGAAAGGATCTCACGATTTTTAAACAGTTTAACATAAACTGTGTGAGAACCTCCCATTATCCGCCGGTTACAAAATATCTTGAACTGGCTGATGAGTATGGTATTTATGTTGTTGATGAGACAGGTGATGAGGCACATGCAACAGAGTATCTTTCGGAAAACAAGGAATGGGAAGGCATGTATCGTGAAAGAGCCAGGAAAATGGTCCTTCGCGATCGCAACCATCCGTCAGTGCTGTTCTGGAGCGCCGGTAATGAGAGCGGGGAGGGGGAAAATATATGTGCCGTCATTGATGAAGGGAAGAAATATGACAGAACAAGATATTGGATGTACGGAGGTAATGCATTCAGCCATCGCTGTGAAGAGATTATCGGGCCGAGATATCCCCAGCTGAGGGACCTTCTGACAGAGGTTTTCAATATTCCGGCCTCAGATGATCCAAGGCCTTCGTTTCTCGACGAATATCTTGCAGTTACCGGAAACGGAGGAGGTGCGCTTGATGATTACTGGGAGCTGTTCTACAGTCATCCACGCAGTATGGGAGGCGCCATCTGGGATTTTGTAAGTACGGGCATAACCGAAAAAATCAGAACCCTGAAAGACGGATCCGGAAAAAATGTGCAGGTAAATATTATGGGTAGGGCGAAACTGGTCCCCGGAAAGGATAATCTTGGAATCGACCTCAATGGCCACGACCAGTGGGTAGAAGTTTACAGGCATGACGCTCTCGAAATCAGCGGCGACAAGCTTACACTTTCGCTTTGGGTATTTCCGCGTGGGCTCAGCAGTTCGGCCGGGACGCTTATAACAAAAGGAAACTGGCAGTACGGATTAAGGCAGATTAATAATGAATCGCTTGAATTTTATGTTACAACAAGACAGAAACAGAATGTTAAAATTCCCCTTCCGGAAAACTGGGAGAACAACTGGCATCATGTCGTGGCAACCTATGACGGAGCAGCAATTTATGTTTCAATTGATGACTCAGAAAGTGAACATAAATCCCTCACGGGAAATATAAGAAATACACCGTTTCCTGTTAATATCGGAAGGAACGCTGAAACCCATGGCCAGGAGACATCGGTTTATATATGCGATGCAATAATTGACCAGGTCGGGATCTTTTCAAAAAGCATCACTTCAGACTTCCTGAAAAACCCGACTGAAGGAATAAAACAGCAGGCTGATCTCTGGCTCGATTTCGAGGAGGAGAGTGGGGAAGGAGAATTCTTCAGTTACGGGATAGGAGCAAGGACCTATGGCTCAATATGGCCTGACAGGCGTCCCCAGCCCGAAATGTGGCAGATAAGGAAATCGGCACAGCCTGTAAGTGTAAAGCTTGTCTCTGCAGGTTCTGGTTTGGTTGAAATAACAAACAGATATCTTTTTACGGATCTGAATGAGCTTGACACCAGATGGTCAATCCAGGAAAACGGAGAAGTATTGCAGAGTGGAAAACTGGATTTGAATCTTGAGCCTGGGGAAAAAGTCGTGGTGAAAGTGCCGTTTATAAAACCTGAAATACATGATGGATCGGAGTACTTCCTGGTTGTCAGTTTTCATCAGAAGGATGAGACTCAGTGGGCCGGACCGGGATTTGAGATTGCCTGGGATCAGATGGTACTGCCATGGGTCAGCCCTGCCAGTGTATCCCCTTCTGGCCTCAGTCAGCCGGTTACTGTTGAGGAAGCCGATGACTGCCTGCTTGTCAGGGGAAAGAATTTTGTATACAGTTTTGATAAAAAGAGAGGCTCTCTGAATTCAATGAAGGTAAATGGAAGGGAATTGATAAGAATGGGAGCTGAACTCAATGTATGGCGTGCACCTCTGGCGAATGAAACTGATGAGTGGACATTCCGTTCTTCAAACATTAAGAACCGCACCGATGGATATGGGCGCATGGCTGCAACCGAGTGGTATTCAGCAGGGATCGACACAATGAGTTTCATCAGTGATAATTTCTCATGGGAGAAAGAGGGTGACACTATTGTTGTAGTCAACTCAAAAAATATTTATACAACCGGTAACAGAAGAGGATCATTTATAAATATCTCAGAATATTCCATTGATGGCAATGGGATTGTTACCCTTGAGAATTCAATAGTTCCAAATGGTCAGATGCCAGCCTGGCTTCCGCGGGTTGGACAGCAGTGGGTACTCGACAGCGCCCTTACACGTGTTGGCTGGTTCGGCCGCGGACCGCAGGAAAACTATCCCGACCGAAAGAGCGGGTACAGGGTAGGAGAGTATCAATCGACAGTAGAAGAAATGTATGAACCATATCTTATTCCTCAGGATTACGGCCTGAGGACAGACATCCGCCGGGTAAGGGTAACGGATGACACAGGTTCGGGACTTGAATTTACGGGGAACAGGCTTTTCAATTTCAGCGCTCATCCCTATTCAACAGATAACCTTACGAAAGCATTATATACTTACCAGCTTCATCCGTTCGACGGTATTACATTTAATCTCGATTATGCCACAAGTGGTGTAGGGTGTACGGCAGCAGGGGGTCTTCCCGGAGTACCAGGTGATGCCGATGAGGTTTGATTTTGTAACAACTATAAAACCTGTTTTGCCCCCAACCCCCTGAAGGGGGCTTAATATTGGGGACTAAAGTCCCGTTGTTTGTTTTATCATTTAACCACGGCTTTAAAGCCGTGGTTACAAGAATCATACATAATGAGGGCTTTAGCCCTGAATTACTTATAGATCATGCAATTCTGTTACTGCATATAGATTCCCTGCCGACAGCTCAACGGCCTTTTGCAGGTTTTCCTTTGCAGCTTCTTTGTTACCAAGTCCTTTGTAACCCAGCCCTTTCAGAAGGTATGCATTCGAAAGCCTTGCATTTTCGGCTTC
>DAIUKI010000178.1:0-6103 GCA_036848255.1 Bacteroidales bacterium
TTATACTCCATTTCGTACGGGGGGATATGGTACAAAGGGCCGGCTCTTTCATTCGATGAAATGTGCAAAAAGGCCAAAGAATATGGATTTGACGGAGTTGAACTTGATAACAAGCGTCCGATGGGAAATCCAATGGATCTTGATCAGTCTGAAAGGGATGGTATGCGTAACTCGATGGCCAGGTATGGACTGGAAATACCCTGTGTAGCTGCAAATAATGATTTCTCCAGCCCGATTCCCGAACATAGGGAATGTCAGCTTCTGATGGTAAAGGAGACAGCCAGGCTTGCAAAGGATCTTGGTGCAAAATTCGTCAGGTTATTTGCAGCATGGCCGGGTGTGCCTATCCATGAGGGCATTGGAACTTATGAGCTGACAAGAGGAAATGAATTTTATACATTCCAGAGACAATTCCCTTTTGCTACCCGCCTTGACCGGTATAACTATGTCAAGGAGTGCCTCAGGGAAGCCGCAACAATGGGAGAGGAGAATGGCATTGTAATGGTCCTTCAGAATCACGCTCCTCTTATCAGGGGATGGAAGGATACATTAAGCCTGGTAAAGGAAGTGAACTCACCATGGCTGAAAATATGTCTTGACCTCCCGATATTTGAAAATCTTGAAAAGGAATATGTAGCAACTGCAGTGCGCGCAGTGGGTAATCTCCAGGTTCATTCCCATTTCGGCGGAGAATATTATCGTGATGCCAGCGGAAACATAAAACCTGTGGTACTCGATTACTATGCTGGCGGAAAGATCCCTGATTATTCGCATTATATTGGTCTGATGAATGAGATCGGTTATAACGGCTGGTTTACCTTTGAGCTCTGTCATCAGGTGCTTAATGATGATCATACCCAGGCCGGAATTGAATTTGTACATAACCAGGTAAAGCTTGCACGTGAGTATATGGGTAATATTATCAGCGGTAAAGCCTAGTTTATCTAAATTATGAATCAAAGTATCGGAAAGCGTGGTTTTGCCAGCGACAATAATGCCGGTGTTCATCCGGAAATACTGAAGGAAATTGAATATGCAAACGGAGGCCATGTATTGGGATACGGAAATGATATATGGACCGAAAAGGCAAAAGATCTCTTCAGGGAACAACTGGGGAAGGATACCGAAGTATTTTTTGTATTTACAGGAACCGCTGCCAATACACTTGGTCTGAGCGGAGTTACAAGGCCTTGGAATTCAATTATTACGGCTTTTACCGCCCACATTGAACAGGATGAATGCGGTGCACCTGAAAAATTTACAGGATGTAAGGTGTTGACTGTTGACACTCCTGATGGAAAAATCAAACCTGAAATGCTTTCAAGGCACATGCATGGATTTGATTTTGAGCACCATTCCCAGCCCAGGGTGATCTCAATAACCCAGGCAACTGAAATGGGAACAGTCTATTCGGTTAATGAGATTAAGATCCTGGCTGATTTTGCCCATGAAAAGGGAATGTTACTTCACATGGACGGAGCCAGGATTGCCAATGCGGCAATCACCCTGAATCTCCCTTTCAGTGCTTTCACTACTGATGCAGGAGTTGACATCCTTTCATTTGGAGGTACGAAGAATGGAATGATGTATGGCGAAGCCGTTTGCTTCCTTAAAAAAGGCCTTTCCGTCGATTTTAAGTATATACGCAAGCAGGGGATGCAACTGGCTTCCAAAATGCGGTATATTTCAGCCCAGTACATTGCCTATTTCAGGAACGACCAGTGGAAAAGTAATGCTTCACATGCAAATTCGATGGCTCTGTTACTTGCTGAAAAGATAAAGGGGGTGGACCGGATCCGGATCACCCAGCCAGTCGGGTCCAATGGTGTATTTGCGATAATTCCGAAAGAGACAGCAGAGAAAGTAAGCAAATCATACTTCTTTTATCCATGGAATGAACTTACCTCGGAATACAGGTTAATGACAAGCTGGGATACAACGGAGGAGGATATTGATAATCTGGTGGCTCTGCTAAAGAAAGAATTATCCGATTCATAACCCGTCCTTCATCTCCACATCGATTCACCTCATCCCCTTCTCTACATCTATTCACCTCATCCCCAACCCCTTCTCCTAAAAGAGAAGGGGCTAAGAAAGATCTTAGGTCCCTCTCCTGCAGGAGAGGGATTAAGGGTGAGGTGAAAATAACGGGAAGGACAGATTAAGAACAAAAAAGCCGGATCATATGGTCCGGCTTTTTATAATTTGGAATCTTATCTATTTAAGAGTAAAGTTTATTGGTACCATGAACCAAACAGGAACAGGTTTTCCACCCTGTTTGCCTGGTCTGAATGCAGGAAGTGTCTTTACAACTCTGATGGCTTCTTTGTCGAGTTCGGGGTCAACACCCTTTAATATCTCAACTTTGTCAACGCCACCCTTTGAAGTTACACAGAACCGTACGATTACCTTTCCCTGGATATTGTTTTCCTTTGCAACTTCCGGGTACTGTGTATGTTCCGAGATAAATGCCAGCAGTGCTGTTTCTCCGCCAGGGAAAATGGGCATTTCCTCTACCACCACGAATGGTTCGGCAGCATCAACGTCTTCCTGGACCTCTTCAGCAACAACAGCCACCTCTGCAACGACTTCCAGGTCCTGGACCTCGACCTGAGCCTGATCAGCAGTCATAAGTTCAACGGCTTCCTCTGGTTTTACTGAGTCAACAACAACAGGAGGAACGTATCTCGACTGTTGAACTACATCCTGAGGTGGCGGCGGTGGCGGCGGCGGCGGGGCAACAGCATCAGCGGGCTGATCGAGATTCTCCATCTTGATCTCGACCTGTCTTTCAGCCTTTTTAGCCTTGCTTTCCGCGGCTTTCGTATTCAGATAAGGTGCTATTATGGCAGTGCTCATAATTAAAACACCTATCAAGAGGGCAATCATCACATTACGGCTGTAGTGTTTTCGCAATGTGTAAGCTCCGTACTCCTTGTTCCTGTTTTCAAAAACAATGTCATCGAAACCAGGTGCCTTGTTATTTTCATTTGCCATTTCTATAAAGGTTTACGGGTTATTGGTTGAAGTTGCAGTGGGGGTTATACCGGCGGCAGTCTCCACCATTTTTTCTTCATACCATGCAATTTTAGTAAACATGTAACTGGCAATTCCGCAGATATTCATTTCATCGAGGATATCAACGAAATTTCCGTAGTTAGCTTTGTCATAAGCTTTAATAAGAACGATAGGTCCCGTATCATCATCATTTTTCAGAGCGCTTACAGCATTCTTCGCAGAATCCTGCGAAATTGGGATCTTCCCTGAGATAACCTGTTCCCTGAATTCAGCTATCTTTCTCGCAAGCATCCTGTTTTTATCAAGAAGTATTTTACGGATACCTTCCGCACTATAATCTGTTTCGGAAAGCGGGGGCAGAATTGGTGGAACAGCACTTAAATCCTCTGGTCTAACCGATCCCGGATAAGTGTAAAGTTTATTGTCCGGTCCAAGAATAATATTCAATGTACGGCTACCCAGGATTTTAGGAGCCACCTGGTTCTCCGGATCCTTGATCTTTTCCGGAAGGATGATTTCCATGACCTTTGCCTTGCTGAAAGCAGTCGTAAGCATGAAGAATACGATAAGCAGACACATAAGGTCAACCATCGGGGTCATATCGATGTGAGGGGCATGTTTCTTTGCTCTTTTCTTCCCGCCTTTTTCTTCTACAATTATCTCTGCCATATCACTGCTGTATTTCTTCTAGGTTAATTTTAGTAGCTTCAAGACTGGTTATCAGATTAAACCTGTTAACATTCTTTTCCTGAAGAATATCGAGGACTTTCTCAACTACTTCGAATCCTGTTTTTGAATCTCCTTTAATAGAGGCCTTGATATTGGGATTCACCTTACGTGCGTAGAGTATCCAGTTTGCAAGCTGATTATCAGCCGAGTCAATAGGTATTCCTGTTTGGAGACTGACCCTGGCATTGTTATCCTTTGCATTCAGGAATTCTTTCATCTGCAGGATCGGGACCCCCAGCGAAGATTTTTGTTTCTCGAAGTTCCTCTTTTCTGTTTCAGTGAATTCGATCCCGTAATGCCTACCCATCTCTTCAAGAATTTTAGGTCTGTATTTAAGAAGGGTATCAGGTCCGTTATCAAAATTCATGAAGACTTTTCCGTCAGTCGAAAGCAGGAAAGTCATTGTATTGAAATCAGGAAGCGGTGTTTCTGATATTGAAAAGGGCGTATCAACATTAGCCGGTTCAGGCTGCCTCATCGTTGTGGTAAGCATAAGGAAAATAAGTACCACGGAGAAGAGGTCAACCATCGGGGTCATGTCAATATGGGGCGACTTGGTTGGTAATTTAATCTTTGGCATCGTTTTTCTTTTTAGTGATTATTAACCAAAAGATTCACATTACTTGTTTCTCAGTGAGGCAGCAAAATTCTGGGTCAGACTGAAACCTGCTTCATCAATTTTAAATGTATAAGCGTCAATTGCTGAGCTGAAATAGTTGAACGCAATGATTGCAATGGTTGAACCTGTGATACCGAATGCAGTATTTACAAGAGCTTCGGAAATACCCTGTGATAGAGCAAGTGCATCAGGAGCTCCCGACTGTGCAAGAGCAGCGAATGCACGGATCATTCCGAGAACTGTTCCGATAAGACCAATAAGCACCGAGATTGATGCAAGTGTTGAGAATATTACCATGTTCTTTGAAAGCATTGGAAGTTCAAGAGCTGTAGCTTCCTCGAAGGATTTCTGGATTGAGAGGATCTTCTGATCTTTCTCAAGCTCCTTGTCATTCTGAAGGTCACGATAACGCGACAGACCTGCTTTCATTACATTTGCCAGGGAGCCTCTTTGCTTGTCACAAGCTTCCAAGGCCTCCTCAATTTTATCCTGGGCGAGAAGTTCCTGAAGGTGACGGACGAATGTATTAAGCCTGCCTTTTCCTTTTGCCCTTGAAAGAGTGATAACTCTTTCAAAAATGAAAATGATAAGTACAAGAACGCATGTCATCAGTATGGGCACAATTTGACCCCCCTTGTAAATAATACCCAGATAGTTACCCTCAAGTGCATGGCCATTGGGGTTACCTCCTTCGAAGTTTACCGGATTCCCCATTACGGATTTGAACAATATTTGGGAAACCACAAAAGCAATTAAAATAACGCTTGCTGCAAAAATGTTCTGCATAGTTTCTTTGAAAGCACTTCCTTGTTTACTCATTTTTATCGATTTTGGTTAGGTTAAAAATTTGTTGACTTGCAAATATATGTTTTCAATTGTTTTTTTCCAATAGCTCAAATAAATATTGTTATACTTTTAAAATAGTTTAGAATCTTTCCTAACGGTATGACCCTTCTTCGAAACATTAACCCTATGAAAAATCCCGGATATTATAGCTATCACCTGCCAGCTTTCAGCTGCAGGCACCGAGCAGTCAGAATTTCGCTTTTACCTGCCGCCTGCCGCCTGCCGCCTTCTCTTATTGTCCCAGTTTTGCGTTATAAACCCTTGATTTGGTTACTTCAAATTCCTGCGGTTTATATCCTTTTGCACTGAACACAAGTATTTCTGATCCCTGGGGAATTTCAAACTTATATTCACCCTTGGCATTTGTAAGACTTTCAGCTGCTGTATCCTTAACCCTTACCGATGCAAAAGCCAGAGGTTTGCCTGCCATGTCAGTCACAAGCCCCTTAATTTCATTCGGGTTTATCCCTTTCTTGACCGAGACCTGGTAATCCCTGATCCAGCTGAGGTTACTCTTTGCGGAAGCGTTGGCGGGATCTATAGCAAGAATCTTCTCATAAGCTTCAGCCGATTTACCAAGGTATCCAAGTTTCCCTTCAAGGGTCTTTTCCAGTCCGGCTGCTTTTGACTCGAGACTTCCGAGTCCGTTATATCCCGTGATTTTATTCTCCTTGCTCTGAGGATCCAGATTGATCATCCTGGTATAATATTCCTTTGCTTTAGTATAATTGCCATTTTCCATGTTGTAGAAACCAAGATATCTCATTGCTTCCATCATTTCGCTTTGATTCTTAAGAGAATCTTTGGTGGCTATGCTCAGCATCTTTTCAAATTTGGGCTTGGCAAGTCCTAATTTTGTATCAGGATCCATCCTGGAATATGTACGGGCTA
>DAIUKI010000179.1:0-6084 GCA_036848255.1 Bacteroidales bacterium
ATTTGCGTTTCATCGGGGCCCTGTTTTGCTGATATCAGTGATTTTATTTATAATTATCAGGCCCAGTACTGCCATGATAATCAATTCTCCAAATGTCACAATCATCAGATTGCCAATGCCGTATTTTTCCGATATCATGCCCATACAATAGTTTATGAGCATGTTGCCGAAAAGTGCGATGGTAAGCACAAAGCTGAATGCAGTTCCCGAGATATTCTCATACCTGTCGCCGACCAGTCCAAGCATGACCGGGAATCCTCCGGCCAGTCCAGCCCCCACCAGTACGAATCCAATAAGGGCAACAAATGTGGAAATTCCTGATACAATGCATACTAATCCAAGAAGGAGAAAGATAAATGAAGCGATCAGGATCCTTTTAATACTTATATGCCTTAGGATCGTGCCGGTTAAGATTCTCATAACTACCATTCCGGCTACGAATAGCGAAAGCCCGTAGAGAGCCTTATCCCGGGATATGGAGAGATGATCCGTAAGATAAGTGGTGGTCCAGTTATTCATAAGTCCTTCGAAACTGCTCTGAAAGAAAAGGAAGAATGCTATAAGGATAAGAACTTTATCCCTGAAAAAACCCATTATCTTCCCGACAGGTATTTTCTGAACCATTTTTGCCGGAGGCAGCTTAATGATCATAAAAAGTATCCCTGTCAGAAACGAGAGGATTCCAACTGCAGCAACGATCATTTCAAATCTGTACCTTTCTCTCAGGATACCGAGTACGAGAGGCATTCCCAGAGCCCCGATACCAAAAAAGACTCCAAGCAGGCTGATGTTGGCAGTTTTGTCATTATCGCTTATATCTGAGACCAGCGCACTCGTGGCTCCGTTTATTGATCCTCCCGCAAAACCGAACAGAAAAATGGATGCTTTGAGAAATCCGGTGGATGAAGCAAATGCAATACCTTCAAATCCTGATGCCAGAAGAATGCAGGATACTGCCATCAGTGTCCCGAATCCATACTTATCGGCAATGAGGCCGAAAAGAAGTGAACCTGCAAGAATTCCAAGCGGTAATATTGAAAACAATGTACCAGCTGCGATATCATCGAGCTGGAACTTTTCTTTCAGGTCAGGTGCAATTGAACCAAGGGTTGTCATTGCAATTCCAAAAAGCAGGATTGCAAGGAAGGAGGACCAGAAAACAACTTTCTTGTTGTACATGATATAACTGAATTAAACCCTTTCCCTGATTTTAATATAGTGGAAAGCGGATAGGGTCAAAGAACCGTGCAGAAAGAATATCCCCGTTAATCAAGCATCTCATCAATTCTCACAAACATGTAACCCTTTTCTTTCAGCTCCCTCATAAGCTCAGGAAGATAATAATAAAACTTATCGGTCCTCCCGGGATGTGTGCCAATATGAATGAGCAAAATAAAACCATTCAATCCGGAATGGGATTTCTCTTCATAAGAGAGTATTGAAGTGTAAATAGTCCTGTTGTCAACATACTGATTCCCCATTTCCGGGATCGTATAATCGGCATTGCTTCGGGTGCCGCCTGTAAAATTAATGAGTTGCAGGCCAGCTTTACCGGTCCAGGCTGCGATTGAGTCGTTGTACCATTCATAAGGCGGCAGAAAATATCCTGTATCATTCCTTTTAATTCCGTATTTTTCCATTTCAGAATATGATTTCTCAAGGTCACCCATGAATTCCTCCCTGCTTACCAAAAGGCTGTCCCTTTTATTCCAGTCGCAATAAAGAAGATGTCTGTCGGAATGAGAGCCCAGATAATTCCCGTTCTTTAAAAGCTTTGTTATTACAGGTTTGAATTCCATGTTCCTGTAAAAATTACCTGTCAGGAAGAATGAAGCTTTAATATCTTCCCTTTCAAGGAATTCAGAAAGGAATTCCGCTCCGTCACCGAACTCATCTCCGGTAAAGACCAGGGCAATTTCTTTATTTGTTGTATCTCCCCTTACAATTGCCCCATGGCTGTAAGTGAAACCCTTCTCCCTTTCATTGCAGGAAACCACCACAAATAACAAAAAACCCACCCCCAGCCCCCCGCCGAAGCGGGGCAGGCTCTCCAGGGAGGGGAGCCTTAGTTGCTTACGCCATTGCATCGTTAAACCGTTACGCCGTTAAGAACAACCCGTTCTATATTATAATCACTGTCAAAAACGACCAGATCAGCTTTATAACCAGGCAAAATTCTTCCCTTTTCACTGATTTTCATCACCGCCGCCGGATAGGCAGTTGCCATACGCAGAGCCTCGTCGACAGGTATTCCGACATTTTCGACACAATTCCTGACTGCCTTCATCATTGTAAGCAGCGATCCGGAAAGAGTTCCGTCAGGCAGAGTGAACCTGTCGCTTTGCCGGACATGCATATATGAATCCTTCAGGTTTTCCTCAACCGCATCGGAGATAAGGAACAGTCTCGCCTCCATCAGCTTTTTAGCCATTGAGATCATGCTGTAATCAACATGTATCCCATCAGCTATAATACTGGCAAAGACATCCTCAGACTGCAATACAGCGCCGGGCAGACCGGGATCGCGATGATGAAGCTGCGACATTGCATTGAACAGGTGGGTTGTGGTTCTTATTCCCCAGCTGAATCCATTTACGGCCTCCCTGAATGTTGCATTGCTGTGTCCGGCAGCAACGACTATCTCATTATCATTCAATAATGCAATAATTTCCGGAGTGCATACCTCCGGAGCCACTGTCACCATTTTCACAACACCTTTCCCTTCATCAATAAGTGCTTTGACATCTTCAATTGTTGGTGTTCTTATAAATTCCTTTATATGGGCACCTCTCCTTAATGGACTAATGTAGGGCCCTTCGATGTGAAGTCCAAGTATTGCGGGATGGGGATTCTCCCTTACTACTCTGATGACCTTACTGTAAACTTCTGATGAATTTGTCGGGATGGCAATCAGGAATCCTGTTGTACCGCTGTTTGTTATGGCTTCGGCAATGGCTCTTAAAGCTTCGGGATCCGGATTTGATGAAAACAGGTATCCCCCTCCGCCGGCAATCTGAAGATCAATAAGTCCGGCAGAAATAAATCTGTCACTGCAATCAATAATTTTAGCATCCTCAGGCACTACTGAAGGATCGATGATTGATTCAATTCTGTCATTTCTTATGAGAAGCGATTTACCGGAAATGGTTTCACTTCCTGTGAAAATTGTGGCGTTTATAAAAGCTGTCAGCATATCACATCTACTTGTTTTTAAGTCTAACCTCCGTTACCGGTACATTCCATCCTGACACTTTCAGAACCGGATCTGAATCCGTAAGCTTTGCAACGGGACAGGAAACAGTTAGGTCCGTGCTCTCTCCCGGGGCAAGGGTAAAATAGTTCTTCGACCAGAATGAGGGCAGGACTTCCTCCCCTTGTAGCATCAACTGGGGCCTGACAAAGAAGGCTATCCTCCCTGAAGTGTTTGTCATCCGGAGGTTCCATTCATGGTCAACTTTGCCCTTCTTTTCCTTAATGGATGCAATAGTGATATTTGTCTCAGGTATATTGTTCAAAGACGTGAAGCCACCGTCTGGAGAAATCCAGTAAACATTATGTGATACCACATCCCCTGAATGGTTTTCAAGGTTCAGCACAACAAAGGAGACACCTTTTTCTTCTTTTAAAATCCTGTCGAGCGAGGATGTCTCCTTTACATCCACCGGTCCCAGATTAATATCAATGCTTTCGCTGAAAATCCTCTTTGAATCGAGATCGTAAACCTCAGCCTTTGCGGAAAGTCCGGAAGCCTGTTTGTAGGTACGGTTCAGAACCGTTACCTTATTGTCAATGAGGTTCAGCTGAATATGAACCGGTTCACATGCATTCTGCATGAAATAATACCCTGCATTCGGCATTAGGAACCAGTCATAAACCTGCCATACAACACTAGGAAAGGCAGCATTAAGCTTCCATAGCATCACTCCTCCGATATCATTCAGCTTGTGCCCGGCAGCCTCAAAGATTCCCTGGTATCCAATTGCATTCATTAGCTGCATTTTGTCGCAGAACCTCTCAATACTTTCCGGTTCGCCATATCGTTTCACCATTTCCCGGTAATACAGATCCCATCGTCCGTTGCCTGTGGCAGCATCGTGATAGCCCCACGTGTTGTTCAGGGGGAACGGAAGTGTCTTATCCCATACCAGGTCAGGGATTATGTTTGGTAAAATATTGAATGGCTGCATTGATGGCAATCCAGTCTCATCCTTGAAAACCCAATCCCTGCCTGCAATTGCCCTTTTATATGTAGCTGAAGGGTCCTGCCAGGTATACGGGCCACCGCTATAAACTCCGCCGGGAAGATTATCGGGCCATGATGCCGGCCATCCTTCGGGAAGCTTTGCAAAGCCCGAAGAACTTGGGATAAAAGGTCTTGTGCCATCCATCGTTATGATGCTGTTCCTCATGAAATCATAGAGTTCCCTGCGTGCATGACCTTCATTTCCGCCTGTCCAGACCAGGAGGCTGGGGTGATTCCTGATTCGAAGTATAGTGCTTTCAACATTCTTTTTAAAGACCTCACTCTCGAAGGGCCAGTCGGGCGATCCCTTGAATTCTCCCTGTGTGTCTCCAGTTATCCAGAAATCTGACCATACCAGCAGACCGTACCTGTCGGTTGCTTCAAAGAATTCATCACAGGGGGTTACACCTCCGCCCCATATCCTGACAAGATTTATATTTGAATTATGGCACAGGCGCATTTCATAATCATATCTTAATGAATCGCGGTTGAGCATGAAATCGGGCACCCATGCTCCTCCGGTCAGATGAATCCTTCGTCCGTTCACATAAAAATCGCGACGCCAGCTCCCGTTTACATCCACAGCCTTTGAGGAGACTGTCCTGATACCGAATACAAATGAAGTATCATCCGATACACCTGACTGACCGGTGTACTGAAGGCGGATCCTGTAAAGGTTCGGTTTTCCGTAGCCATTGGGCCACCAGATCGCCGGTTTGTTTATTAGAAGCTCTTTGGTATTTCCGGAATTCAATTCAACAATATTTGAAGCATCCATTCCGACTGCAATAATTTTTGTGAACTGATATGGGCGGCCTTTGAAATTTTCGGGAGATATCCTGACAGTCAGCTTTCCTGTTTCATTTGTGCTTGTATGATTAAACAGTGTCAGATCCAGAGAGATCTTTGCCGCGGAGGTATCCTGCTCACCGGCTAATACCGTTGTAATTTTTGTATTCCCTATCGTCACTCCTCCGGTTGTCCTCAGATATACAGGGAGCCAGATCCCGATATTCCGGTCGCGGACCGGAGGAACCCAGTCCCATCCCACCGAGCAAAGCATTGTGACATTTTTGCCAATATCCCCCGTTGGCCCTCCGTTCGCATAAAAGTCACCGAGAGCCTTAAGCTGTTCAGTAGAAGGGAGTCCGGGATAGTCGAGCGGATAAATCTTTACTGCAAGGACATTCTTTTCACCGGGTCTGATATACCTGCTTACATCGAGGCTGTACTGGGCGAACATCCCTGCCATCCGGGTTGAATCAGCCACCTGCTGTCCGTTCAGCCAAACCCCTGCACGGTAATTGATACCCTTGAAGATCAGCTGGAAACATCGTCCTTTATCAGACGCCGGTACCATAAAGGTAGTCCGGTACCAGTAAGGCTTTTTCCATGGATTGGGGTTATTGGGAAGAAAACTGAATTTTTCAAGATCATACTTTTTATTGAACTCATCGGACGCATCAGGTATTAACATATTGTTAAGGCCAAAGTTGGGGTCAGGATATACCCCATTTGCAACCAGACCTGACAGAACTGTGGAAGGAACCTTTACCGGAAACCAGTAATCATTTGATTTATATTCAGGTGTTGATAATTCCTCTCCTGAGACATTGATTATGGCAGATGACTGCAAGTCAAAATCAGAGAGCCTCATTTGTTTAACAAACCCTGCCTGTGAAAATGATTGGACCGGGAACACAAGCAATAAAAAAAACAGAAAGGAAACTTTTTTCAGCATAATATTAAGTTTACTATTGAAATCATTAATTACTTCAGGATTATAAACCTGGTGAAAGTATAAAAATAACTTTTAATTGTTAATGTTCCTTCAGTGCCAC
>DAIUKI010000180.1:0-5623 GCA_036848255.1 Bacteroidales bacterium
GGGTCTTTCGTTGTTATTTCAATAACACCCTCCCTGCCTTTATCGCCATATTTGCCTGTCGCAGCCTCTTCTTTTAAAACATTCATTGAAAGTACTGCATCCGGATCTACTTTCCCGATCCCATTTTCACTGATCACACCATCAATAACGATAAGAGCCCTGACCTCAGATCCGTCGCTGGTTCTAATTGATATTTTCTGGTAATCCGGGTCTTTAACCAGTCTGACGCGAAGGGCATAATTTGAAGAAATAAGCGGAAGCATAATATATGACTTATAACCGGCGCGGGAAAATATAAGAGAAGACCCGTCTGGGATTTTGCTGATTGAGAATCTGCCTTTTGCATCTGTTGTTACTCCGGTTGTGGTCCCTGAAACGATTATTCTGACACCCTCCAGAGGCTTTCCATCTTCGTCCACAACTGTACCCCTTGCCTCTTTCTCCGCCGCAGCAGAAGAGAGGACCGTTTGCATCCCGGGTACGGATGGCATCGAGTAGCTGTAATCCGGTGTTGCAAAGCCTTTTAACACAATTGCAAATACCGGTAATACAAGAAGGAGCTTCATCTTTCTGTAAGGTGATACAGCTATCTTTTTCATCATGTCGAATCGTTTTTTATTGCTCGAATAATTGAAAGAATTCGAAAGACTGAAAACACGTGAATCGAAAATCTGGTTCACAAGAACGGCTTTGTAAACAGCCGGATTAGCTGATTGCCGAAGGGCCACCTCATCGGCAATGTATTCATGATTCTGCCTTATAAAACCGGAATAGATCCAGGCAAATGGATTTATCCACTGGAAGATCCGGAGGAAATCAACCAGAAGCAGATCGAACCAGTGATTCTGGCTTACATGTACGAGTTCATGCCTCATTATGACATCCAGCTCGTTTTCATCCACCAATGGATCTATGAACACATAATTAAAAAATGAAAAGGACCCTGGTAATCCGGTTGCTCTTATCACTCTTGCCTGGTAAGGATTTCTATTTTTCGTTTTAACAATTGTTTTTACAAGCAAGCTTATATGTTTTAATGCCCTGAAAGCAAAAAGCAAAATCCCTGCCAGATATGCCATAAACAGTAAATACCTTGATTCGGTCCGGTTCTCACCAGGAAGAGGCTGATCAAATGATGCAGCGCCTGCACCAGCAGGAATCAATCCGGCCGTATTTACTTCCGGTACGGGAATTTCAACCTGATAATGCAAAGTAAAAAGCGGAAAGATGAATGAGATAAAGATGCCTGAAATCAGGTAATATCTTTTCAGATGGAAGAAGCGTTCGTTTTGCAGAAACAGGAAATATACAAGCGCAAAACCGGTGAGCCAGACGACTGACTTCAGCAGGTAAAGGGCAAATGCTTCCATTATTTTTTCTTTTTGTTCCTTTTCAGTTCTTTTTTAGTGTCCTCGAGCAGTCCCTCAAGCTCACTTATTGACAGATCCTTTTCCCTGGCAAAAAATGAGGCAAGAGCTGGGAATGAATTATTGAAATATCCATCCAGGAGCCTGTGGAGCTGGCTCTTTGAATACTCTTCCTTTGACACCAGCGGATAGTAAAGATGTGTGTTTCCGTAGGCTTTGTGTCCGACAAAACCTTTTCTTTCAAGTACCCTCACAACTGTGGATACCGTGTTTCTTGCAGGCCGGGGTTCAGTGAATCTCAGACGGATATCCTTTACGATACCATTTTTCATGTCCCATAAGATCTGCATGATCTGTTCTTCTGCCTTGGTTAGATGCATTGTAGTCAGGATTAAATGTTTATATTCTTAAATGGCATCAGGCTTAGGGCTTCAGAATTTCCGCCAGATGTCCGACGCCTGACGCCTGACGCCATACGCCTTTTTTTATACCCGGCTAGCGCGGATTTGTAATCCGTGCTTGTAAGAAATTGGCACGGATTAGGCTTCGCTAAATCCGCGCCAGCGGTTGCATGGCCAATCGCCCGATGCCCGACGCCTTTTTTTATACTCCCCGTAAATATACAACTATTTTGGTAGTTAGGCAACTATTATACAAAAAAACGACTACTATTTTAGGCCGAAGTGTGCAGGCTGTTTACGCGTGCATCAGTTAATCCAATAATTTTATTAATTTGCACAATGGAATCTAACATTCAAAAACACATATTATGAGAAAGAGTATTTTTCTGTCAGCTGTATTTATGGCATCTATGATCCTCACCTCTCCTTCCATCGGCCAAAAGGTCAACGAACTCACCGGCAAGGAGAAAAAGGCAGGCTGGGTTCTGCTGTTCAACGGAAAAGATTTTACGGGCTGGAGGCAGTGCAACGGAACCGAAATGCCCAAAAACTGGATTATCGAGGAAAATGCAATGAAGGTATTCACTGCGGAGGACAAAAAACCGGGTCAGGGTGCGAACGGGGACATAATCTATGCCCCGAAAAAATTCAGGAACTTTGAGCTTTCGATCGACTGGAAAACAAGCAAAATGGGGAACTCCGGGATCTTTTACAATGTAAGGGAAGTACCCGAAAAACCTATTTATTATGCAGCGCCTGAGGTCCAGGTCCTTGATAATATAGATGCCACCGACAATAAAATCGACAGTCATCTGGCAGGTTCATTGTACGATATTCTGCCTGCCGATCCCAAAACCGTAAAACCGGCCGGGGAATGGAACACTATAGTAATATCGCTGAAAGACGGCAGGGTCACTCACACTCAGAATGGAGTGAAGGTTGTCGAATATACCCTATGGACACCTGAATGGGATGCAATGGTTGCAAACAGTAAATTTAAAACCTTCCCGGGATTCATTGAGGGAATTGCAAAGGAGGGATATATCGGACTTCAGGACCATGGATATGCAATCTGGTTCAGGAATATCAAGATCAGGGAGTTATAAAGCATGAAAAGAATACTGCTTCTTTCTGTTTTCCTGACATATTTGCTTATCGTTTATTCCTGCAATAATCCGAACCCAGGTAAAGGCTCCTCTTCGCATGAGGAGACGATGAAAAACAGTTCGCGGACGGAAAAGAACGGCTGGATAAGCGTTCATCTTGAAGGTACCCCTGAAGTTATCGGATACCAGCATGGATTTCTTCTTGCAAATGAGATAATCGACCTCCGCGGTGCAATGTCAATGCTTAATGAGAAAACTACAGGAAGAGACTGGACTTTTTTTCGCGATGAGTCAACCATGATGTTCTGGGATAAGATCCCCGAAGAGTATCAGAGGGAGATCGACGGAATTGTCACCGGAGTCAATGCAAAAGCGGGAGTTGGCACTGTCGACAGGAAAGATCTAATAGCTATGAACTCGATCCTTGAAATGTCGTGGTATTATGTTCCCTGGCTCGATGCGCAGGGTAATCCGGATCCCCCCGATCCTACACCACCCGGGCACTGCAGTGCAATTGCAGCAACCGGCTCCTGGACTAAAGACGGCAAGATCGTAATGGCACACAACAACTGGGTTGAATATGTGATCGGCCAACGCTGGAACATAATACTGAATATTGTCCCTGAAAACGGACACAGGATAATTATGGATGCCCTTCCCGGGTTCATTCACAGCGGTGATGATTTCAACATAAACAGTGCGGGTCTTATTGTGACCGAGACTACAATTACCCAGTATAAAGGTTTTGATCCCGAAGGTGTTGCCGAATTTGTAAGGGCACGTGAAGCGATCCAGTATTCTTCAACTATCGATGAGTGGGTCGCAGTGATGAAAGAGGACAATAACGGCGGGTACTCAAACGACTGGCTGATCGGTGACAATAAAACCGGGGAAATAGCCCGTTTTGAGTTTGGCCTTGAAAACCAGTTCCTTGAAAGGACAAAAGACGGATATTTTGTCGGCGCCAACTTCCCGGTACACAACAAGCTTATTAAAGAAGAGACTACATACGATTCGACAATCATGAGCACATCTCCCAATGCCCGCAAATTAAGATGGAAACAGATAATGAATGAGAACAAAGGGCAGATCGATGTAAATGCGGCAATGAAATTCATGGGGGACCATTACGACACCTGGAGGAAGAGTGAAAAGGCAAGCAGTCTCACCCTCTGCGGGCATCTTGATGAGGATGAGCTTGGGTCGCCCGATATGGGATGGCCCTCATTCAATCCGGCCGGTGCAGTTCAGGGAAAGGCAACCGACGGTCAACTGGCATCAGGGATGAAGCTATGGGCGATAATTGGGCATCCATGCGGTCAGCCTTTTATTGCGGAAAAATTCCTTACGGCCCATCCTGAATTCAGCTTTCAGAAAGATTTTCTGAGGGATATGCCGGGCCAGGTATGGACACTGTTTGGTGAATAAAAGATTAATAATATAAATCATCTTTAATTCCCCGTCAGGATAAAAATCCTATTTTCGGCTCCGGTTTATTGGGGAAACTGACATTTGTCAGGGGAATATAACAAAACGGACATTTTCCCGTTTTAATAATGTCAGTGCCAATTCAGTCAAATAGCAATTTTTATGAGAAGAATTATACTACTTATCGTTCTTTCGGTAATTCCATATCTGTTGTTGTCGCAGGTAGTTATTTTAAATGAAGGACTTACCGTAAACAATACAACTTCAGGCACCTGGGAAGGGATCAATATCCCAAGGGCTGTAAGGAGCTCGCTCACCTTCAGGAACAACTCGGTTACATCAGTCAACTCAGCCGGCTATCTTCTACAGGCGGGTGACGAATGGCCCCTTTCAACGAACAACAATCTTGACGGAGCCATAATCACCGGAAACAAGCTTACATGGAACGGAACAGATGCGGCATCAATAACTCACGGGATGTTCATAGGATACAATATCAATTATACCGTAAAGTATAATTATCTCGATAAAACTCCTTACGGCATCCTGTTCAAATCGGGAACAGATGCAGGTTCCAATATGAATTATTCTTCAGGTTACGGCGCCGCCTACAACATTGTAAAGAATTCAAAACTTGGTCTGAGGATGAAAGGCATCAACGGGGTGCAGGTGTACAACAATACATTTTACTCGAACCTTGCATCCGGAACATTCATATTTATAGATGCCAATCACGACAGGGTAATTCCTGCAGTATCGACCGGTGCGAAAATTAAGAACAACATCTTTTATACTGTATATCAGATTCCCAACATATCGATCGAAAGCGGTTGCCTGGCGAATTTTGAGAGCGACTATAATGTCTTTTACTGTGAATCGGGTTCACCTGTATTTTCAGTCAGCGGATCAAGAAAAACATTTGCAGAGTGGCAGGCAATGGGATATGACCAGCACTCCGTGGTGATAAATCCGAATTTCAACAACACCACCAGCTTTGTTCCTTCATCCAGGCTCGATTACGGAACAAATCTCGGAACAACATGGCAAACCGGTTTATCGACAACATCCGTCTGGAATGCAGGAAAAGCACCGGAAACAACCGACCAGAACGGGACATGGCAGGCTGGAGCAATAGTCCATCCTCCAGCGGTGGTTACTCCTCCTCCCGTAGTAACTCCTCCACCTGTGGTCACCCCTCCTCCCGTGGTAACTCCTCCTCCCGTGGTAACTCCTCCTCCCGTAGTAACTCCTCCACCTGTAGTCACCCCTCCTCCCGTAGTAACTCCTCCACCTGTAGTCACCCCTCCTCCCGTAGTAACTC
>DAIUKI010000180.1:5723-6066 GCA_036848255.1 Bacteroidales bacterium
CCCCACCCGTTGTTACCCCCCCACCTGTGGTGGTCAACACACCTCCGGTGATCATGATAAAGTATGCTTCTGAAAACCTGTCAGGATTTGTTGGCGAACTTGATGCGACCGGGAGCTACGATGCAAACAAGGATAACCTCACCTATGCCTGGGTGATCCCTTCGAACGTTTCAGCCTCTTCGGCAAGCGGTTCAAAGATCAGATTCCTCAGCCCCGTGGTAAATACCCCCCAGACAATTGAGTTCACTCTTAAGATCAGCGACGGGAAGACAACCCAGTCAAAAGCAGTCCCGGTTAAAATCATTCCCTATAAACCGGAGCTTGAATTTGCAGAAGTAATAAA
>DAIUKI010000181.1:0-6061 GCA_036848255.1 Bacteroidales bacterium
TGGATTGGATTAGTATTATAATTTCAATTTATACCACTTAATGGCATTTTGGCTGTAGATCTTGTCCACCACCTCTTTCGGAAGTTTTATTCCCGTGAATTTTCCCCGGAATGTATCTGAGGTCATTTCTTCATCTGTGGTAAAATACTTCCAGTCATCGAGCCATGTTTCGTGCATTGAATCCTTGAATCTTTCTGGATTCGGACTTCCGCTGTATCCCGCATCGGTCCCGTATATAAGCCTGTCCTGGTATTTAATGCAGAAATCCCTTATCCTTTTCCGGTCCTGTGCCGACTGGTATTGCAAATGACATATTCGTGCCGACATATCCACAACCATATTCGGAAACCTGTCGAGCCGTTTTGCAAGTGAATCTACGTTCCACTCAAGGCTTCCAAGATGACAACCGATGAATTTCAGATCCGGATGTTTTGCCAGCAGGTTATCGCGAGCTTTAATCTGATCCTCATATGAAGGGTATTCGGTATGGAGGAACATATGGTATTCCGGATGCTCTGCAAAATAATTACTATCGCTGCTGACAGTCATCTGATCAAGAGGAAGCCAGCAGTTTCTTGGTTCACCAAGATGGCCGGTAATCGGCAATCCTTTCCCCTTAATATAATCAATCACAGGATCCATTCCCTGATCGTCGGTCATAATGAACTTCCCTGATCTGTCCCGCAAAGTCATCCCTATATTTTTCCAGATCTTTACGGTAACCGCACCCTCAGCCAGATCCTTTTCAAGCTGGTCAATAATCTTTTTGCTCCAATCAGGTGTTTCCCATCCGGCAGTATCGAAAAAAAATGTCGGACCGAAAAAAACCCTTCCCGGGAACCTCACAGCCGAAAGAGCGGCAAAATCCTGCTGAACCCTGATATCTGCTGAATCGCCATGGTCGACCCCAAGGGTAATGAGTAAAAAATTATCCTGTGCCGCCTGATCCTCAAATGTTCCGTCATCGCTCCGGATATGAACATGTGAATCAACTTTAAGCACTGATGCAAAATCATTCTCAGAATAATACCTTCCGGCACAGGATGTCAGTACAAAACTTAACAAAAGCGGAGTAATAAGATTCAGTCTCATTGTACAATAGTTTAGGAAGTAATAAAAGTAATAAAATACTTTTAAAAAAAAGGCCGCTCTAATTAAAAGCGGCCAGTAAATTAGATTCCGTTTTCTTTAAAGTCAAAGCGGCATTTTAACGTATTCGGCAGCATTAAGGAAGTCATTGCTTACCTTGCAGCTTGTGAACTGGTCAAAATTATATTTTTCCACTTCAACAATTCCGTACTTCATCCCTGAAACGTCGCGTGCGGCCCAGATTGCTTCAAAATTCATCATACCGCTGGCGCCGATCTCCTCCTTATCCTTGATGTGCCATAATTCGAACCTTCCGGGATATTTATTGAAATAATCGACAGGATTCTTTCCACCTTCAACGCACCAGTAAAGGTCGAGCTGGAACATAACTTTTGCCGGGTCAGTATTCTGAAGCATGAAATCGTACACTATTGTATCACCATGAACAGTTGTAAACTCCTGTGAGTGGTTATGATATCCGAAACGGATCCCTTTTGCATTGCATTTTGTGCCCACTTCGTTGAAATAATCACACCATTTCTTAAGATCCGCGATGCTTGCGTAGGCTGAACGTCCCATTGATGGCTGGACAATAAATTTGGCTCCTACGGCTGCATGGGCATCAATGCAGGCATCCCACCAGGCCATCGTTTCGGCATAATTGGTCGAATCAGGAAGATTGCGGCTGGTATGAGAGCTAAGGATGGGCAGGCCATTCTCATCGCAAAGGGCCTTAAAGGCAGCTGGTTCCATGCCGTAGAATTTTCCGTCGCGGTACCCGGCAGGTTCCACAAACGTGTAACCCATATCGGCAACTTTTGCAATTGCAGCAGGCACATCTTTCGTAATGGAGTCACGAATTGAGTACAACTGCAATCCGATATTTTTCTTTGGCGGTTTGCACGAATAAAAAGTTGAAAAGATAAAGCCTGAAACGGCTATCAGAATTACGACCGACAGTAAACTTCTTTTTTTCATCTGGATTATTTTTGAGTTAATATTAAATTAAGAGATAAGTAATATATGGTCCCCCTTTGACCGGGGAGCAGGGGATGTTATTACAGATTTAAGGTTAACAGCTGCAAAAATAGGAAATTTTTTGTGATTTACTGCAGGGATTTTAAAACAGCCCTGACAGCCTCCGGACCCTTGACAGCTGAGGGAGGCAATTTGCCATCCTTTCCGAATACAAGCAAGGTTTCAAAGTTTTCGATAGTTACCTTTGACTCATCGATTTTTCCGGCTTTATCTTTCACTGCGTTGATATTCAATCCCATATGACGCGCCATGAAATCGTACAGAGCTATTCTCTTCGATACTCCGTAATCATGCCCTTCGGTTGCAAGGTGAACATTCTCAACATTTTCGGACTTGCCAAACAATTCATAAACTTTCTTCAGATAAGGAAATTCTATTTCCGGAACATGCTGGGTCCAGTCGCCTCCGTCTGAAATCACAAGCATGGGACGAGGAGTGGCCATGGCAGCTATTTCAGCATTATTGGTCCCGGCATCGGAGCAGGAATGAATCGGCAATCCGCTTTCGCAAGGGCATCCTCCGTAGAAATATGATGAGACCATAACGACAGGTACACTGACTTTCACTCTGTCATCAAGGGCCGTCAGCAGGAATGTCTGGGTTCCTCCCCCTGATTCGCCCGTCACACCTATTCGTTTTGGATCTACATAAGGCAAGGATTCAAGAAAGTCAATAACGCGCATTGAGTTCAATGTCTGCATTGTAAGAGCCAGTCCTGTCCGGTGCACCTCCTTATTGACCTGCAATTGTGATTCACCCCAGGCAAACATCTCGTAACTGAAAACAACTGCTCCCATCGTGGCAAGTATCGCACAACGGTACTGGTGATCGGGTCTGTAGCGGCCGTATTGATTGAGGTCACTGTTGTCCGCATGACCATGGGTGCAAAGTATTGCAGGAAATGGGCCCTTACCCTTTTCAGGTCTGTAAAGCGAGCCGCACAGATATACTCCGGGGATAGTTTCAATCGCAACATTCTCGACTGTGTATCCATCCATTTTCCTTTTGGGAGTATAAATTGGATTAAGCGGAGTTTTTTTTGGCATTGGAGTGAGCCCCATCTGTTCGAGGAAACATTTCCTAAGCTCTTCTTTGCGTGATTCCCAGGCCGACAGATCTTTATAAAGAGAAAGCAGTTGGCCGAGATGTTTCTTTCCTTCTTCCACCGGCCTTACGTGGTATGCATATTTGTTTATCTGGTATTGCTTATCCCCTGTTTTTTCAAAGATCATATCAAGGGGCATAAAGATATTTGCAAGGGTCTCCTCAGTTTCAATCCTGTATCTCCACGATGAATACAGAACATCAACCCCCTTAATAAGGCTTTCACTATAACGGATTTTAATGTCATGGCGTTTTTCGATTTCCTGGATAACATCTTTAAGCGGTTTCCTGTAAACATCTGGGGGCACCTGGGCAATGGCTAACGGAATTACCGTGAAGACAATCAACAGAGCAAGAAGATTTTTTCGCATTGGAGTATAGTTAAAATTATTGCTGAATTTATAAAGATTTTTCCTACTTTTATTCGGCACATTGACAATTTAACAACCTCTCCATGAAAAAGCCGGTAATTATTCTATCTTCCCTGGTTTTAATTGTTTTCACTGCATTCGGTCAAAAGATCCCTACGGGCAATCCGGCTGATTTCAAAGTCAAGACATGCCTTCATTCGGTAAGCTATATGGGAATCTGGCGCGGCCAGGCAACGCTGACTGTCGACGAATTCCTTTTAAAAGCAAAGGAACTTGGTTACGACGGTGTGATGCTTGCTGCAAAACGGCCCCACGTTTCCGTTCTCGATTACGATGAAGCGGCCCGGCAGAAGCTGAGGGCCAGAATCAGGGAGCTTGGCCTTGACCTTGTATGCCTGGCAGGATACTGCGATTTTACGGCCGGTGTCGATAAAGCCGGAATACCAAATGTCGAGATACAGGCAACCTATATCGGCGAGATGGCCCGCCTGGCACGCGATCTCGGAACCGGTATGCTGCGTGTCTATACCGGCTATGAGCGCCCTGACGTTCCCTATGATAAACAATACGCCCTGGTCGTTGAAGGATTACAGATCGCCGGAAAGCTTGCAGCTAAATACGGGATTACCCTTGCAATTCAGAACCACCATGATATTGCCCTCCACCATGATGCAATGAAATGGCTCCTCGATGAGGTTAATTTGCCTAACGTGAAGGCTGCCTTCGACTGCTGGTCACCGACACTTGAAGGATTGACACCTGAAGAGATTAAGAAGGCTATTTATACGATGAAGCCTTACATTGTCCATACCACAACCGCTGACTATAAGGAGCTCCCAAGATATACATACGAAATCAACCACACGAATTATGTAAGGCAGGAATCACAGATGAGAGCAGTACCAATCGGCGAGGGATTCCTGGATTACAAAACCTTTTTAAACACACTTAAGGAAATCGGATATCAGGGATATATCACGTATGAAATGTGCGAAGTGCTGGAAGGCGGAGGTACGGTTGAAAACCTCGACAAAGCCGCAAAGATTTTTCTTGAATACGTAAAACAATTCAGATAGGAACGGAAAATGAAAAAAACACTCGTAACATGTTTATTAATCTTCCTGATGGTTCAGGGTAGCCTGGCCCAGAAATCTCTTTCAAAAGACGAAAGAATGCAATGGTGGCGCGAAGCACGTTTCGGTATGTTCATACACTGGGGTGTATATGCAGTACCTGCAGGGACCTGGGATGGACGGCAGATCGGGGGAATCGGGGAATGGATCATGAACCGCGGCAAGATACCTGTGGCTGATTACCAGCGGATCGCAAAGGATTTCAATCCCATAAAATATGATCCTGATGCGTGGGTCAGCATGGCAAGGGATGCCGGAATGAAGTACATTGTTATTACATCCAAGCATCATGACGGGTTTGCTCTTTTTGAGACCAAAGCCAGCAAGTGGAATGTTGTTGATGCGACACCTTACGGAAAGGACCTTTTGAAACCGCTGGCTGAAGCTTGCAAAAAATATGGCATAAAACTCGGATTTTATTATTCCCAGGCGCAGGACTGGAATAACCCGGGCGGATCGGCTGCCAGAAGACCAACCAAGGAGGGATGGGCAAATCCCGATTCAGTTATAATTGACGCTTATACAAAAGAGCATAATGGCCATTGGGATCCGGCACAGGAAAAAAGGACATTTGCCGAATATATTGACACAGTGTCAGTTCCACAGGTCAGGGAACTTCTCACGAATTACGGAGAGCTTGCTGTTCTTTGGTGGGATACACCAACAAATATGACAGACGATGCTGCCCTGAAGCTTCAATCCCTGCTTTCACTTCAGCCGGCAATTATCACAAACGACAGGCTTAAGCGTCCGAATTTTCCGGGCGATCATAAAACTCCGGAGCAGAAGATCCCCAACCTGGCCGACCTTGACGGGACCGACTGGGAAACATGTATGACGATGAACGGGACATGGGGCTACAAAAGCTATGATCATAACTATAAAACACCGACGGTACTTATCCGTAACCTTCTGGATATCGCTTCAAAAGGGGGCAATTTCCTGCTCAATGTAGGACCTACTGCTGAAGGTGAGTTCCCGCAGGAAAGTGTAGCTATCCTTGGTGAAATGGGTAAATGGATGAAAGTGAACGGAGAGGCAGTTTATAGTACCAGGGCAAGTCCATGGGGACTCTTTCCATGGGGACGATGCACAAAAAAGGAGACATCAAAGGGAACTACACTTTACTTTTCAGTTTTCGAATGGCCCGCAGATGGCAAATTAATTATCCCCGGTTTCAAGAATAGTGTGGTTTCAGCAAGGATCCTGGGCAACGGCACAAATCTTAAAACCACGACATCAAAGGATGGTGTCTTTACAATATCATTGCCGGCGTCAGCCCCTGATCCGGTAGCTACCGTGATAAGAGTGGATGTAAGGGGAAAA
>DAIUKI010000182.1:0-6058 GCA_036848255.1 Bacteroidales bacterium
AGGCTGAGGGTAATGTTACAGTCTGTCTTTTCGAGAAAGCACCTGATCGCGGGAGTGATCCCCACAGTTGAAACGGTTATGTTGCGGGCACTGATTGCCGGCCCCCACTCCGCCGAAAGAATATTACATGCCTTCATTACGTTGTCAGGATTATCAAATGGTTCTCCCATCCCCATGAACACAATATGGGTCACTACTCCGGAATGAGGGATACCCAGAACCTGGGTCAGAATATCCCGGACTGATAAATTACCCCTGAAACCATAAAGACCCGTAACACAAAAAGGACAACCCATCCTGCACCCCGACTGTGATGAAACGCAAACCGTCGTTCTTTTTTTATCTTTTAAAAGAACTGTTTCAAATTCCAGTCCCCTCTCATTCCTGAAAAGGAATTTGATGGTGCCGTCTGTGGATTCCTTTGAAGCGACAGGTGGATAAATGCCCGGAAAAGATTTTTCTTTTAACTCCTTTTTTACCCGGACAGGAATATCCGGTACAAGCATTATGTCATTTATCTTCTTTTTATACAAACAGTTGGCAATTGCAATGGCATGTCTCCTGTCTGATCCTGTCAGGGCATCGATTTCATCGGCTGTCAGTCCGCAAAGGCTTGTTTTGATCATTATTTCTGATATTTACAAAAATATACCGATTATCAATACCTTAGCATATATTTCCGGGTCAAAAAAATAAACGAAAAAATCTTTAAAATGAACAGGATTATCATTGCAATTATCTCTTCAATCTTTATAATCTCCTGCATTGGAAATGATCACAGCAGAAAGAATAAACAAATCGCAAAAACTATGATAACAGACAGCACGAAACAATATGGTTATAACCTGAACTTCCTGAAAAAATATGTTGATGTTATTGAATTGAAGAATGGCAATTCATCAGTTGCCATTGTTCCCGGATGGCAGGGAAGGGTTATGACAAGCACATCGGAGGGAATTGAGGGATTCAGTTTCGGATGGATCAACCACGAGCTCATATCATCCGGGAAGGTAACGCAACATATCAATCCCTACGGTGGAGAGGAAAGATTATGGCTCGGACCCGAGGGAGGACAATTTTCAATTTTCTTTAGAAATGGTGATGAATTCATTTATGACAAATGGCAAACACCGGCATTTCTCGATACGACACCTTTCAGTATTACGGCTGCTTCTGATTCTTCAGTTACATTCTCGCATCATGTTGAAACGGTGAATTACAGCGGAACGGCATTTAAACTGGAAATCGAAAGGAAAGTGACTATCCTTTCAGATGCCCGGATTAAGGAGGAAACCGGAATTGATCCGGAAGGGATAAATTTCGTGGCTTACCGGTCGGATAATAAACTGTCGAACAAAGGGGCTGATGAATGGAAGAAAGAAACAGGTCTTTTATCGATCTGGATGTTGGGCATGTTCATTCCTTCACCAGTTGTTACGGTGGTTATACCTTTCCGGCAGGGAGATGAGAAGGAGCTTGGGGTAGCTGTAAATGACAACTATTTTGGGAAGATCCCGGATGACCGGCTGAAGATATCAGGCAGTAATATTTATTTCAGGGCTGATGGCAAGAGCCGGGGAAAAATAGGCATCACACCAATGAGAGCAAGAGGTATTATGGGGAGTTATGATTTTGAGAATAATATTCTTACCCTGCTTAAATGCAAATTACACGAGGGAAAAACAGAATACGTCAATTCTGCCTGGCAGATCCAGGATAATCCCTATTCAGGTGATGCACTCAATTCATATAATGATGGTCCGCTGGAAGACGGATCGCAAATGGGACCTTTTTATGAGCTAGAGACCTCCTCACCCGCCGCCGCTTTAAAGCCTGGTGAAAGCATAACCCACAGCCAGATCACAATCCATCTGTCCGGAGATAAAAAGCTTTTAAACAAAGCAGCAGTAAAATGCTTTGGGGTCACCCTCGATGAAATAGAAGGAGTATTCAAATAAAAATAGTCTTGCGGTCTCGCAGTCTGATTTTGAAAGACTTACATGACTGTGTGACTGTGTGACTGCACGACTGCACGACTGCACGACTGCACGACTTTTTATTGAGTGACCAGTCCCCTGTTAATTAGAAGGGGTTCAATCACCGGCTCACGTCCCCGGAAATTGATATACATCTGCATTGCGTCCATTGTTCCGTCCTTCTCAAGGATATTCCTACGGAACGACTCGGCGGTTGTCCTGTCGAAGACACCTTTTTCCTTAAATGCTTCGAAAGCATCATTATCGAGAACTGCTGCCCATGTGTAGCTGTAGTATCCGGAATCATATCCTCCCATTATATGAGTAAAATAGGTGCTTCTGTACCTTGAAACTATTTCCGGGATCAGTCCGATCTTTTCCAGATACTCCTCCTCAAAGCTTTGAACATCAACTTCTGAAGGAGCTTCGAGTGTATGGTAGGCAATATCGAGAAATGATGCTGCCAGAAGTTCGGTATTTATGAATCCCTGATTGAAATATTTGCTTTTCTCCAGTTTTTCAATAAGCTCAGCCGGGATTGGATCTCCTGTTTCATAGTGTCTTGCATATACATTAAGTAATTCGGGTTCTGTAACCCAGTGTTCCATGATCTGGGATGGAAGTTCAACAAAATCCCATGCAATGTATGAGGAGTTGTAATTATTTTTGCAGAAAAGTCCTTCAAGGGCATGACCAAACTCGTGGAAAAGAGTTTCAACTTCTTCGAGGCTGAGGAGGGCAGGCATGTCTCCCGAAGGGCGTGTGAAATTGCAAACGACGGTAACAACAGGAGTTATAATTTCCCCGTTTGCAACATGGTAATTTCTGTAGCTGCCGCACCACGCACCCTGGCTTTTGCTTTCACGGGGATGGAAATCGAGATACAGGACACCAATATGAGTCCCATCAGCTTCCATGACTTCATAGGCTTCAGCTTCGGGATGAGGAAGCGGACAGTTGGTAACGGGTTTGAAAGTAATTCCGTATAACCGGTTGGCACAATTGAACACTCCTTCACGGACATTGTCAAGCATGAAATAAGGCCTGAGCTCATTGTCATCAAGGTCATATTTCTCTTTCCGCACCTTTTCAGCATAATACCACCAGTCGGATGGCTCAAGCTTGAACTTTCCTCCTTCCCTGTCGATTATCTTCTGCATTTCAATTACTTCATTCCGGGCAACAGGTACTGCCCTGCCCCAGAGGTTATTCAGAAGATTGAGGACATTTTCCGGATTTTTGGCCATTCTCGGCTCAAGGACAAGATTAGAGTGTGTACTATATCCGAGAAGTCTGGCACGCCGGGCTCTCAGCTTAACTACTTCAGCAAGTATCCTGTTGTTGTCATATTCATTGCCATTATTTCCACGGTTTATATATGCATTAAACAACTCCCTGCGAAGATTACGGTTTTCAGAGTACTGAAGAAATGGGAAGATACTCGGTCTTTGCGGTGTAAAGGCCCATTCCCCTTCCTTTCCTGCTGCTTTGGCTGTTTCAGCTGCTGAACTCACAACCGGTTCCGGTAAGCCCGAAAGCCCATCCCTGCCGACAAACAACTTGTAACTGTTATTTTCTTCAAGGACATTCTGACTGAACCTGACCGTAAGGACCGAGAGGCGCTGATTGATGCTTTTAAGAGTATCCTGATCCTCCTTGTTAAGATTTGCCCCGTTCCGGACAAATTCCTTATACAGATTCTCAAGGAGGAACTTCTGTTCAGGATTCAGGTTGAATTTTCCCTGATTATCATAAACAGCCTTTACCCTTTTAAACAGACCGGGATTCATTTGTATTTCATCTCTGTAGGCCGACAATTTCGGAGATATTTCTATCTCGATATTCTGAAGAGAATCGCTGGTGTTTGCAGAAGCCTGGGCAAAGAATACGAGTGAGACTCTGTTCAGCAGTTCCCCCGCTTTATCGAGGGCCCCTATTGTGTTGATAAAGTCGGGCTCTTCCTGGTTCTGAAGGAGTTTTTCGATATCCTTTCTCCCCTCCTCAATTCCTTTCTCAAATGCCGGCATAAAGTGCTTTGCCTTAATTTTCTCAAAGGGAGGCACATTGAAAGGAGTATTGTATTCGGAGAAAAAAGGATTTACTTTATCAGACTTATTCCTGCAGGAACTAAAAATGATACCGTAGAATCCCATGAGCAAAAAGATTTTAATAAGATTTCTCACAATTGAAGTTTATTAGGTTACTTATTGAGTTACAGTCCTCATGCAAAATAAGTTCATAAAATACTTTATTCAAAAGAAATATGGATTATTTTTGTCAGCTCCGTTAGCGCCGGGGATGGAGAGATGTTAACGCCTTGCGTGATAAACTCCGTGGTGAATGCGGCTAGAGTTATTGGAGAGATGGCAGAGTGGTCGAATGCGGCGGTCTCGAAAACCGTTGTCCTGCAATCGTGGGACCGGGGGTTCGAACCCCCCTCTCTCCGCAACGACAAATTACTCCCCATCCGTCATTTGACGGATGGTATTTTATTTTCCAGCTGGCCGAACCATGCCTGCAAGAGTGAGGCTCGCCAACTATGTCGGCCGAAGTCCGAAGTCAACCCCCCGGAATTTTTATTTAAATTGAATCCAGTCTACCTCAACAGGATTGCTATCTTTTAATACGATAACCAGGTTGTGAATTCCCTTTTGTTTTTTTAAGATGCGTCCATCTATAATATTCCAGTTACTACCTTCCGGAATTATCACTTCTGTAATTACAGGTCCCTGAGCATCGTTCGATCTGATCTGAATTATACCTCCGTTTTTTGATGATCCCCTGACTGCGACGGTTTTAGCTTTTTTACTGCCAAAATCAATACTATTGTATTTTATCCAGGCACCGTTTGCGCTGAACACGGTCTTCCAGCCCTTAAATGTATTCAGCGAGTCCAGAAAAACAATTGAGACTCCTTTATCGCTTATCTGGCTATATCTGTCGATCTGAATTTCCTGTGTTGCTTTAGTGAGTCCCACACCTCGAAGTGTAGGGATTACTTTTATGATCGTTCCGTCGCTGTTGAAAAAGAGGCTGTCAATTCTGGCAGATCTGTTCTTATCGAATTTCGGGGAATAATCATTATGATGATAAAACAGGTACCATTGCCCGTTATATTCAATGAATGAATGGTGATTGGTCCAGCAGCCGGTTGGGGATTCATCCATAATCACTCCTGTCACCTTAAAAGGACCCAAAGGATTGTTACTGATTGCGTATTCGAGCCTCTCTGTTTTATTCTGCACGTGCGGATAAGTCATATAATAGATGCCATTCCTTTCGAAAAGGTACGGTCCCTCAACCAGACCTTTTGAGGGGAGATCACCTATCACCACAGGTTCTGTCGCAAGCTCCAGCATATTTTCTTTCAATTTGGCTGCAAAGATCTTGTTGAGTGAATAGTATATATAGGCCTGACCATCTTTATCGATAAATACACATGGATCAATTCCATTAACATTTTTAATTGGTTCCGGCTGGGGTATAAATGGCCCGGAGGGATTGTCTGAAACTGCTGCTCCGATTCCGAAACCCTTTCCTAAGACGGGTTTGACATTTGCAGGAAAATAGAAATAATATTTCCCATTTTTTTCGACACAATCCGGTGCCCACATACTGTATGAGGCTGCATTGACCCAGGGTACTTTATCCTGGCTTATAATGACCCCGAGGTCGGTCCAGTCGGTAAGATCTGAAGATGAAAAGACATGATAATCTTCCATACAGAACCAGTCTTTTCGGGCAAAGTTCTCAGGGGCACGAATATCATGAGACGGATAAACATACACCTTGCCATTGAAAACCCTCGCTGTCGGATCGGCAGAAAACTGGTCCCTGATAATTGGATTTTGTGCAATTGCATTAATCAGGTTTAATACCAATAATGCAAGGATAAGCAGGAGAGGTTTGTTGTTTTTCATTTTATCATTTCTTTACAAGTTCGTTTTCGGTGTTTGAGAGAAATACATATGCGGCGCATATATCTTAAAGTTGTTAATTCTTAGAAATCCTGGAATCACTGATTCTAAACCAGTCAAAATCGACAGATCCGCCCGGAGTTTTGGTAGCATAGTTGAATAAAC
>DAIUKI010000183.1:0-6052 GCA_036848255.1 Bacteroidales bacterium
TCAGGATGTATCAGTATACAGGAGAGCCCAGATATCTTGAGGCTGCACAGAATGTAGCCGATGTCCTGACAATGAACGCAAGAACAGGAACCGCAACCGGATCAGTATGGCCGTACCGGATTGTGATGTCCGATGGCAGAATCATTGCACAGTATGGAGCCAACTGGACCGGCTGCTATATGCTTCTTAACAATCTGATCAGGGCTGAAATCGGAAATGTGAAAGGATATATTGCTGCCCGCGACAAAGCCAGGGATTTCATCCTGCAATACCCTATGAAGACCGGATACTGGACCGACGGGCATACCGATACAGATATTAACAGCAACACATACAAGAGCAACCTGAGCGCCAGCAATGCAACTCTGTGCATGTTCGATTATCCGGAATTGGATCCGGACTGGCAGACCGATATTCCGCTACTGATCAAATGGACTGAGGATAATTTTATTTTTCGCAGCAGACCCGGAGAACCATCAACAATGTGGGGTGCAAATATTGTGGGGGAACAGGACACTTTTCTGGTTAAAATGGACTACCAGACAGCCAGGTATGCAGCCGCATGTGCACGGTGGTATTCAATATCCGGTGATGAAGCTTACAAGGAAAAAGCTTATCGCGCCCTGAACTGGGTCACATACTGTAACGATTCAACCGGACTGGCTTTTGAAAGTCCCGTAAGCAAAGGTATTGCAAGCTGGTGGTCTGATTGTTACGGCGAATGCCCAAGAATGTTTTACCAGGCTTTTGCAGGTGTGCCCGAATGGGCTCCGCCTCGCGAAGACCACATATTATATTCTGAAGGTATACTGAAGAACGTTCACTATGCTGAAAAACAGGTAATGTACACTGCTTCATCCGGAAATGGCGTTGAATATCTAAGGTTATCCTTCAGGCCCGGAAGGGTAACAATTAACGGGAAGGAAATCGGATCAGACAATATTCTGATACCCGATTCATACCTTCTTAAGAAACTGGGTAATGGTGATTATGCCCTGACAATTAAACACAGTGAGCCATGCGATGTTCTTATATCAAGACTCTGACAGGAAGCTGCCTGCTATTAATCATAATGGCAGCAATTCCAATGAGGATTTTTGCCCAGCCCCAGGAAATCAGGCTTCAGATAGATGGAGCGATCAGATACCAGACCATGGATGGCTTTGGTGTTAACATAAACACAGCATGGTGGAACAATGGTGAATATACGGATACAAAAGTAGTGCAACCGGCAATTGACCTTCTTGTCGATTCACTTGGAGCAACCATTTTCAGGGCTGTAATTGAGGAGATTGACTGGGAAGCCGTCAATGATGATAATGATCCTGACAACTTCAATTGGAACTATTATAACACTGTTTTCTCATCCCCCAGGTTCCAGGGTGTATGGAATACCTTGCACTATCTGAATAAGAAAGGGATCACTGACGGCCTTATAATCAGTTTTATGGGTGCACCGCCGGCTTCAGAACCACTGGCTGTTCCGGACCCGCAAAAAAGCTGGATGGGAGGTACTGATCATACCATTGCCGTCACTATGGAAGATGAACTGGTCGAGTCAATTGCTGCACTGTTATATTATATGAGGCAAACGGAGGGTATTCAATTTACCCTGGTATCACCAATGAATGAAACAGATATAATGGCAATGACCAAAAGTGCCAGCCATCCTGATGGAATTGTGGAAGGGCCCAATATCCCGGAAGCGGTCCAGTATGTTCGTGTGATCAGGAAACTTGCCGAAAAACTCGATGCCATAGGAATGAGCGATGTCAGATTCGTGGCTCCTGATTCTGGCGGAGACCGCCTGTTTAGTGATTGCCTTGACGAAATGGTCAGGGACGAATATCTTATGGAAAAGCTGGAATGCTGGGGTGTACATCAATATGGCAACGATGCAGGAAATTACCGGAATAGAATCTTTAAATCTTCATATCCCACAAGGCCATTCTGGGTAACCGAAACAGCAGGCATCAGCAATATGCTCGGCCAGCTCGATGACAATGCCAGCGCTTATATTTTCTGGGATGGATTTGACTGCGTTTACCAGCATGGCATGCGGAACGGTTATGGAAGTGTGCAACCCAACGACTGGGTCTTCTGGCTGGCTGGTGAAGAAGGAAAACCTTTGATCGAATACATTACAGCGACAGAGAGTTGGAAGCCGCGAAAACAGTTTTTTGAACATGCCCAGATAATGAAGTTTGTAAGGCCCGGCTCCATACGAATCGGCATTACTGGTCAGGACAGCAGCCTGTCGGCTTATGCCTGGCTCAATCCTGACAGGAATCTTGTCATCCTGGGCAGGAATAATTCCGGCCGGACAGCGGTTGTTACGGGAATGCTTACCGATCTTCCGGCTCAGAAAAAAATGAAATTGATCTTCACCAATTCCACAGCCAATTTAACTGAAGGGAAAGATGTTATATTATCGGGCACTGGTTTCACAGTTTCTATACCTCCGGAGTCAGTTTTTACACTAGCCGGAGTTTCAGCTGAATTATCATCAATGAAGATAATGAAGCCGGAGCCTTCAGACTGGTATGCCGGGGATATTCATATTCACCGCAATTGCGGGGATATGACATCAATAATATCAGAGACAGAACTCACTGCGATGATGGCAGCCAATGACCTGGCTATTATTTCAGTACTTGCCGACATGGGCAACGGAGAAGTAAAGGATAACAAGATTGATCTGCCTAAGGTCACTGGCTCAGATGCAGCTTATTCAGAACCCGGCCGGATCGTTCACTGGGATGCCGAATGGCATTTTGATCCGGCAGGCGTCACTTTTGAAAACAAGGCACTGGGGGGACACCTTGTCCTTCTCGGCCTCAATGAGGCACATCCGATATGGGACGAATCATCCTATAAAATCCTTGAATGGGGAAAGTCGCAGGATGCTGTTTTGGGATTTTGCCATATGCAATACCTGAACGATACAATACAGAATGATTTGACATGTTGCATACCAGTTGATTACCCGGTTGAGGCGGCTCTTGGGACAATTGATTTTCTTTCAGAGGATGTATGGCTGAATGATGCAGCCATAAATGGCTGGTACAGGCTTTTAAACTGTGGATTTAGGCTGGCCTGGACCGCAGGAACTGATTTCCCCTGCAACGAAAGCAGGCCTTTCGGTTCATTGCTTACGTATGTCCAGGTAAAAAATCAGCCACTTACCTACAGGAAATGGATTGAAGGTATAAAACAAGGGAGAACCGTTGTAGCAACAAACGGGCATGTTGAATTCCTTGATCTGAAAATAAACGGCGTAAATGGTCCGGGTGATGAAATTAAACTGAAAGGAAAGAAATCAGTTGAAATTGATGTCGACTGGACTTCAATCAAGACCTTAACCGGGCGAATCGAAATCATTTGCAATGGAAAGGTCATTGCAAAACTTGAGGGAACAGCCCGGCCAGGAGAGCCGGTCAGTCTGAAGACCAGGTATAAAATCGGTCAGAGCAGCTGGATAAGTGCCCGGCGGATGGATGAGAAAGGTCACCAGTCGCAAACTTCGCCTGTCTATATTTTCCTGAAAGACGCCCCTGTAAGGGCAAGTGCTGAAGATGCCAGGTATTTTGTGAAATGGATTGACAATATTCTGGTCAACATAGCACCCGGTGGATCGTGGAATCAATATTATTCACACGATCTGGACGGAGTCCGGAAGAGATACCAGACCGCACGTGATATTTATGAAAAAATTGCAATTGAAGCTTCAAGGAAAAAATAATGCAAAAAACGTTTCCTGCCATAATTCTGATTCCCTGCATTATTCTGCTGTTTTCAGTAACGGATTGTTCAAAGGATAAAACCGGACAGCCGATTTTGCTTCTGGCCGGCAGCAAGGATTTTGGGGCCTATACCGGTGAAATACTGAAAGCCGAAGGGTTCAATGAATTTATTAAAGATTCCGCGGAAAGCAAAAAAATCAGTAAATCATTCCTTGCTCAGTTTGACCTGATAATGCTTTCAGAACAGGCAGATGATCAACGCCTATGGAATTTATTAAGGCAATATGTCCGGCGAGGTGGAAATCTTATTGCCTTTCAGCCCGGACAGGCTCACGCAGGCCTGTTTGGCATTGAAAAGATGCCCGGAAAAACAGGCATATCCTATATTGCCATTGATACTTCATCAGCGGAAGGAAAATCTCTCACAGGTAAAAGGATTCAGATTCATGTAAATGCGGAGAGATTTTCTCTTAAAACCGGAAAAGCAGTTGCCTGGTTCTGCAATAAAACAGATTCAGAATATGAATTCCCAGCCGTAGTGAAAAACAGTTTTGGAAAAGGTCATGCCACAGCATTTCTTTATGACCTTCCCCGGAATATTGCATATACACGGCAGGGTAATCCTGAATGTGCAGGAATTGAAAAGGACTCAATTCCAGGTATAAGGGCCATGGACCTGTTCACAAACGGATGGGTTGATACCTCAAACAACGTAATCAACCAGGCTGATGAGCAGATGATTCTGCTGTCCCATTGCATTGAGCGAATGACCGGAGATATTGAACCATTGCCAAGGCTGTGGTATTTTCCCGATTCACTGAAATGTCTTGTAACACTTACGAATGATGGTGAATTCAATAGTGAAAAAGACTTTGAGCCGCAATTCAGGGATATCGATTCAATGGGAGCGAAAATGTCTCTGTACGTCATGGAGACAGCCAGGGTATCGAGGCAATGGGTTGAGAAATGGACAGCCAGGGGTTTTGAGATATCGGGCCACCCCGACGATACAAGGGAGGCAAAAGCTCCTGTCTGGAGCAACATGGACGGGACGTTATCAGCTAAAATTAAGGAGATTAATGACCTTTATGGATTACCGATGGCAACGGTTGTGAATCACTGGTTTGTCTGGTGTGGAAATAATGAATCGGGAGATCCAGAGTTTTCTGCCCAGGCTGAGATAGAAGCAAAGAATGGCTTGTCGATGGATATTAACTATGCACATTATGATAATAATTCCTTTCAGGGCCATTTCCTGGGTCCGTTGGGCAGCCACCAGGGGAATTTTACCGGAAGCGGATTGCCAATGAGATTTGCAGGAAGCTCCGGAAAGATAATCGACATCTATCAGCACCTCAACAATGTATATGACCAGCAGTACACCGAAAACCAGGATCCCTCCGGATTTTTCAACTGCTTTAAAGGCTTAATGGACAGGAGCCTGAACAATGAAGTCTATTCATTTGTCAGCATTAAATCACATAATGATGAATATTACTTTTCCAGGGAACCCCTGATGAAGATGTTAGCCTATGCTACCAGTAACGGCATCCCGGTCTGGACAGTTTCAGAACTGGCTGGATTTGCAAGAATGCGGGATGAAGCCAGATTCAGCAGCATATCCTTGTCAGGCAATAAAATGTCATTCGATTTGCATTCATCTTTAAAACATAACAGCGGTCTGACTGTTATGATCCCTCTTAATTACAGGCAGAATGTATTAAAGAGAATCGAATGCAACGGAAATGAGGTCGCATACTCAAAAAGATCAGTAAGGGGATATGACTATGCTTTCCTGACTATTGTGCCGGGAGCAGATTATTCTTTTAAAATTGCTTTTGACAATTAAACAACCTTCATATTTACCGGATCCCATTTGATTATCTTCTTCTGGAAATAACTGTCGTTACATGCCAGGGTGGGGGCTGCGGCCCTGAAGCCGAATTCCGGACCCTCAACAAGGGGCTTGTTACTGCGGACACCATCGAAGAAGTTTGTAAAATGCTCAAGATGCTCATCAAAGCCTTCCGGAGCAACATACTTAACACCCGGTTTTACGGGTCTTTTCTTTTCTTCTGCTGTGTATTTCTGATTATATTGTCTCATCAACTCCTCCTGCATCGCCTTGGGATAAGTATCAAAGGAATCCCATCCGCCAATACCGGGAGCTTTCGACATTATACTGTTAGTCAGGCTGAATCCGCTGTCGAGCATTTCCATTACTCCTTCACTTCCGATAAACCGCGTCATCCCCCTGTCGCCCTGTCCGCTCACAAAATTCACCCTCAGGGTTACCTGAAATTCAGGAT
>DAIUKI010000184.1:0-4711 GCA_036848255.1 Bacteroidales bacterium
TAATAGTTTATTAAAAAGCGGTCATTATAAATCGAACAGTATCTGAAAAGCGACCCAGGACGCTGTTTCAGGATTTTTGTTATTTATAGGTTCAATATCTCCCGGACTGAAATATCCAAGGATTCCGGTGAATTGCCATTTATCTGAAGGCTGATAACGGATAAGAATATCAGTTTCATTTCCGAGATGATGCTTCCCTGCAATCAGTTTCATCGTATTAAGGATCTGGCAATCGTCAGGCTCAGGAATATAAATTAAATTATATTTCATTTCAATCCATGTCCTGTTGCCGGAAGGCTTGAATTCAATTACAATTTCAGGTTTACTGATATTTGACCATGAAATAATGTTCATCCAACCATAGAATTTTCCCTTGGCACCATAAATCGGATCAAAGGTGTAATCCGTGTGACTGCTGCTGCCTCCTGATGCATAGGAATATCCGATGCTGAGAGCCGGACCGGCTTGCAGGGAGCTGAATCTGTAACCGAGTTTTGTAACATAACCCAGAGCGTTGATTTGTTTGCCCTCCTCCATGCCAAATTCATGGACATAAACAAAATCATAAATAAGATTCTGTTCTTCCGGATTAAACAGTTTCACGCCGGCCCAGTTCCGGTTTATGGAATGAAATTTCATAAAATCAATTGATCCCTGTGTTTTTAATGCATAGAAGGGTTCTGCTATGAGCCACTTTTGTACGCGAAAATGGGAATAAACCCCACCGCCCCAGAATTCGGTTTCAGTAAAAGGTATTGAAATCTTGTGAGGATTGTTAATTTTGGTTCCGCCACCGAATACATCAATAGAATTTTCTCCTTTTTTATATGATATTTTTATTGCATCCCAATTCCATCGTCCCGCATTTCCCCAAAGCGAGGGCTCAAAAATCCGATAATCATTGAAGAATATTTTTTGCCGGCCAATCTTTACAGTAAGGTTTTTAAGCAACTCCTTAAATTCAACATAGATATCGTAAATATCAAAATACTCCTCCTGAGGATTCATCATATAATAAGGGGAATTCACTTCTCCGTCGCATATCTTGTAGAGGTCAGGATATTTTGTGTCCCGGAGTGACCATCCGAATGCCCTTGAATCCTGAAAATGGAACCCTGCCGTAATCTTTTTACCTGAATAAGAAACTCCCGGGATAATTCTTTGAAGAAGTATTTTATCATTTAGATTGCCAATCGCATCAGGACTCTCATCCCCGTAGTTCTTTGCATTTATACCGTTCCACACCTCAAAACGGTAGCGGACCGAGAGATCAAACTTGAATCCATGATCAGATTCCTGTGCAGACAAGCTCTGAAAAAAAAGACAGATTGAAATCAGTATTGATAAAGACAGCTTCAAATGTGTTCTATTTACAAAAAATTTACCTGACTAAAATACAATAAAATTCATGCTCTGGTTACATTTTTATCCGAAACAAGGTCCAGGTACTATACGGCGGCCGGGGTGAGTTTAAAAGTGGTGGGTTAGAGGTTCCGGAACTTTTGCACAAAACAGAAGGGGTTGCTGAAAGTTCATCTTTCAACAACCCCGATCTGGCTCTTCTAACCTAACCTAACCTAACCTAACCTAACCTAACCTAACCTAACCTAACCTAACTAACTAACCTGATAGACCTATTTTATAATTTCAACAACTGCATACTTTGAAATTCTCCAGAACTCTTCCGGATTCTTGATTTCTATTGAGGCAATAAGCTTTTCATTTTCCATAATAACCTCATATGAACCTACCGGATGTTCCGTAACAAGCTTCACGTTTCTGGAGTTAACCGGAATGCTAGTTGTTTCAGCGATATTTATTTCAGTGAAAATTGAGTCGGCGAAATTATCATTGATCGATTCTTTTCTGCCGATTCCAAGGAATCCGCCTTCCTTTGAAAGGAGTCCCTTTTCCTTTAGATCCTTGAAGGTACCCGATACAAGAAATGCCTGGTTCAGCCTGTAGTCCTGTGTGTTGATGGTCTCATCCTTCATGATGAGGGTATCATTGAGGGCAACAACCTTCTCATTGAGCTGACCTATCTCTAAATTCTTGTTGTCGAGTGATGTCTTAAGAAGGGTTACATCATTTTCGTATTGCAGCATCGAGGCTTCAAGATCAGTGATCCTGGTTTCAAGCCCGGCAATGGTGTTCCCCGATTTCTTAAGCTGTACATTCAGCTGTGAAATTTTCTTCCTGTTCTCGTCCAGAAGGGTATTGATACTCTTTATATCCTCCCTGATCTGGTTTCTTTTGTCTTTCGATACTTCAGCGCCTGATGAATTAACGGTGATGATCTTCTCCTTTTCCTTGATCATCCTGAGATTATTCTCAATTTCATCAAATGTTGTCAGCCAGTCGTTAAGTGTCGAATCGCGCTCGGTCAGCATCTGGGTGAATGACATTTTCTGGTTTTCCATAAGTGCAAGCTGGGTGTTATGATCGCGCTTATAAAGGGAGTATGCACCCAGACTCAGACCCAATAAAATGACCAGGCCGATGATCGAAGTGATCAGGACACCTTTTGACTGCCCTTCTTTCCGGGCACTATTAAGTTTGTTTGTTATGACCACATTTTCAATTGGTAATTTGGGGTCATTGATTGATTTGTTTTCCATTTTTGTCTTATTTTAAATTTAACGAATTAGTTCTGTTTTAAGGTTTTGTTCAATCCATAGATCTTTGGCAAATGCCGGGCCGGAACATGGGATGGGAGGTAAAATATTGAATAATAGCGAATTGCAAAAATGGCATTTATTGTTAAAATGCTCATTTTGAGAAAATAATTCTCATTTTGAGAATTATTAAGGAAGAATAATTAAAAGAACTTACACAGAGGGACAACAGAGGTTTCGCGGAGTTCCACAGAGGATTTTCTAAGTGTTTCTCTGTGACTTCTCCGTGGATCTCAGGGTAAGTTTTTGATTTGAGTTATTTCCCGGATTCTTTTTCCTGTTTCAGCATCCTGTAGATTGTGGATACACCTATATCAAGTTTCCTGGCAGTCAGGTTTATATCGTCGTTACACTTTCTGAGGGTCGCTTTAAGGATTTGCATTTCATACTCCCGGAGTGTAAGATCGGCCCCTGGTACAGCAGAAAAAGGTTCGTCAGGGTCGATTGTAAAATCACCATCCTCAATTTCATCCTTCGCCGAAAGTGTAACTGCCAGCTCAACAAGCGATTTCAACTCTCTGACATTTCCGGGGAAACTATAATTCAACAGCTTCTTTTGTGCTTCGGGCGACAGCCGCTTTATGGATATGTTGTTCTCATTACAGTAGCTATCCATAAAATGCCTTGCAAGGATCAATATATCACTTGCCCTGTCGCGCAACGGCGGCAGTTCTATCGGCAGTCCCAGAAGCCTGTAGTACAGGTCCTCCCTGAATCTGCCCTTCTTCACCTCGTCCTTAAGATTCTTGTTCGTGGCGGCAATTATCCTGCAGTCGGTCTTCACCGCCTTGTTGCTCCCTATCCTGACTATCTCTTTCTCCTGGAGGACCCTCAACAGCTTTGTCTGAAGATTTATTTCCATCTCTCCGATCTCGTCGAGGAAAAGTGTTCCGCCATCCGCCTCCTCAAACCTTCCGATCCTCCTGAATGAGGCTCCCGTAAATGATCCCTTCTCATGACCAAACAGTTCGCTCTCTATAAGTTCTGATGGTATCGCCGGGACATTCACGGCAACGAAAGGTTTCTCTTTTCGTTTCGAGTTGTAGTGGATTGCTTTTGCCACCAGCTCTTTTCCGGTTCCGGTTTCACCCGATATTATTACTGTAATATTTGTGTCGAGAGCCTTTTCAACAAGCTCGTAAACGCTTTTTATGGTAGGACTTTCTCCCAGAATGGTTTTTCTGAAGTTGTATTTCCTCTGTACTTCCCGGCGAAGGATTGAAATCTCCTTTTTCAGGCTGAGATCCTTTGTTAAATTCTGAATCGTATTCAGAAGACGCTCCTTAATGTCGTCCGACTTTGTTATGTAATCATAAGCTCCCATTTTCAGGAGAGTTACAACCATTCCAATGTCATCCTGCTCTGAGATCAGTATCACCTGCACATCCTCGTTCTCCTGCCTGATCCTCTTCAGGACCTCCAGGCCGGAAAGATCGGGAAGTTTGTAATCAAGTGTAACGATATCCGGCATTTCGTTAAGGCTGTTCAGAAAATCGCGGGCATTGAAGAAACTCTTTACTTCATAATCGGGATTCAGCGACAATGTGTACACAAGAAGCTTGTTGTACCATTCATTGTCCTCAACCACAAAGATTTTTACAGGTCTTTCAGTCATAGTAAATCAGTTACAGGATTTCAGATGACCCCGGGAGACTGCAAAATACAAAATAATGACCGGAATTGCTCCAGACTTACTTCATTTTTGCGATGTGATCGTTTATTTGCCGGCTGACAACGCTGAATTCGAGAAGGGCATTCTCTGCAAGTTTTTCAAAAGATTCTGTATGGTCATCCTTCCTGATCCCCTTTTCAATCCTGTTCAGGATATTAAATAATGTAATTGCACCGACATGCCTGCAGGGCGGCTGGATCTTGTGTGAAAGGTCCGCTGCCGGTTCCCATAGTTGGTTCTTTATGGCTTCCTGCATTTCATTGAGTCCTTTCCCGGTAGTCTCAATAAATGAAACAAGCATCTGCCTTACGAACTGATTGTCACCTCCTGAAATGTGATACAGGTTGCGCAGGTCAGGTTCACC
>DAIUKI010000184.1:4811-6039 GCA_036848255.1 Bacteroidales bacterium
CCGGCAGCTTCTTTAAAGCCGGAACCGGTTTTCTTCCCAGCCTCTATGATTGCTGCGACAAGCATCTCTTCGGTGAAAGGTTTCTGAAGGAATCCGCTAATGCCTGAATTAATGTATTTATTGCGGTCTTCGTTCCCAGGTGCAGCTGAAATAAAGATCACCGGCATTTCCGACTCACCGATCTTCATTTCCTCCCGTATGAACCTTGTTGTCTTCAGTCCGTCGATCCCGGGCATGCGCATATCCATAAATACGAGATCAAATCTTTCCTCTTTCAGAAGTTCAAGGGCTTCCATGCCGTTCTCTGCCAGGCGGCAGGTAATCTTCCACCTGTCAAGTATCTTCTTGAATAGCATCCGGTTGTACTCTTCATCATCCACTACAAGGATTTTCTTTCCCGAGAACTCTTCAGGAACCGGAACCGGCCGGCTGATATCTTTTTTTATCTTCTCTTCGTCACCGACTCCATAGGGTATTCGGCATACTATCGTTGTCCCCTCTCCCTTTTTGCTCTTAATTTCAATCGTCCCACCCTGAAGTTCCGTTAGTCTTTTCACAATTGATAATCCCAATCCCGTACCGCCGTATTTGCGGGTCGTGTTCATCTCAGCCTGAGTGAAATCCTCAAATATGACATTAAGTTTAGAGTCGTCTATTCCGATACCGGTATCAGTAAATGTTGCAATGAGGTCAATCTCCCCGGGCGAAACTACACTACTGGTAACTCCGAAATGGACGTCGCCGTTTTTTGTGAATTTAACAGAATTGCCAACCAGGTTTATTATTATCTGCTTCAGCCGGTATGGATCGCCAATAAGTACGGGGGGTGTCTCCGGGTCAAGGGAGTAACTCAGAATTGAGTTATTCTGTCTGGCCTGATTGTCAAACATTCCATAGACATCGCACATGATTACTCCAATGCTGAAATGCACTTTCTCAAGCACAATCTTGTTGCTTTGAAGTTTTGAAAAATCAAGTATGTCATCGATTATTTTAAGAAGATGATCGGATGATGATTTGATGATCTTCAGTGAGTTGCCTGTCTCTTCATTCAGCTGTTCATGCAGGAGCTGTTCTGTGAATCCCGAGATGGCCGTCACGGGTGTGCGGATCTCGTGGCTCATATTTGCCATGAATAGTTCTTTGGTCTTTGCAAGATTTTCGGCTTCATCCCTTGCCTTCTCAAGCGCGACCTGGTATGCCCAGGCATTCCTTGCATACCGTATTA
>DAIUKI010000185.1:0-5928 GCA_036848255.1 Bacteroidales bacterium
AATTCTGTATTACCATCCCTGGTTTCGTAAATGTACACTATGTTTGCGACGACACCGGATGAGGGGCTCAGGGTCCAGTTCAACAATGTCGTTGATGTTTCAGGAATTACGGAAACAGATGTCAGCTGAGGAGGTAATGGAACTTCGCAATTGATCTGAGCAAAAGCATGATATGTATTCAGACTTAATAATACCAGGATAATATATAAAGATCTGTTTCTCACTCTTATCCGGCAGTAATCTCGTAAAAATCATCAATATTGTAATGGTCCCGGGCAAGTCGTAATATTTCAACCGGAGTTATTGTCCTTATAGTGTCCATCATCCCAATAAAATAATCGAAATTAAGGTCGAACTCCCATACCGACTTGAAGCTTTCGGCGATAGCAAAGGGGCCGTCGAACATCCTGACCATTTCTCCGGCCATGTAGTTCCTCACAACTTCAAGCTCATCCGTGCCTACGGGAATTGAATTGAGAAGTTTTATCTCCCTGTAAATTTCATCAACAGCCTGATTAGCGTTTCTTTTGCCTACCTCTGTCGAGATCATGATAAAACCTGACAGATCAAATGATGAAACAGAGGAGTGAATTCCGTATGTAAATCCCTTTTCCTCCCTTAAATTTTTCATAAGCCGCGATCCGAAATATCCTCCAAGCAGTACGTTGAGGAATTTCAGTCCGGGGTAATCGGGGTGTCGTTTGTTTATCGATGACGAACCAATCCTGATGGCTGTCTGAACAGCACCTTTCTTTTCAATATGTTCCTTTTTAACGTGCGCTCCGATGATCCTGTTCTTTGAATCCTCCGTATAAATTTCCTTTGACCGGAGTCCTCCGAAGAATCTCTCAAAGGAGTCAGATGCTGAACCTGGTATCTGCCCTGAAACGATCAACGTCATCTTTTCAGGCTTATAGAATTTTGCATGGAAATCTTTCAGCAGCGAGGGTATCATCCCTCCGAAATCAGACTCCTGTACCTGCCTGCCATAAGGATGATGAGAACCAAAAACAGATTCAAAAAACCTGTCACCTGCAATATTCTGAACCTTCTCCCTGTTGATCCTGAACCAGTTCTGCCTCTTGTTCATGAGAATGCCAAGTTCATTTTCGGGAAATTGCGGACGGAAAAGTATTTCAACCAGTAATTCAAGTACTTTTTCGAAATGCTTGTTCAGAAAATAGACGATCAATCCGGCAGTATCTTTCTCTGCAGTCATGTTCAGGAAAATGCCGTAATAGTCGAGAATGTTGTTCAGTTCTTCAGCTGTATAATTTTCTGAACCTTCAGTCATCATCATGTTGGTAGAGTTGGCAAGCAGGGGAAGATATTCCTGAATGATCCCGGCCCTGAACACAAATTCAATCTTCATTATCTCTTCTGTACCGGCTTCGATCAGGAACACTGAGGCTCCGTTCGTAAGTGTCAAAAGCTTCATCGGAACATCTACCCTTGCATCAAAAGGATAAACCCGGGGTTGTATTCGATTGAATCCTGTCATTTTTGTTCCTTTCCGGATGCGAGGTAGTACAAAGTGGTGCAGTTTTCAGTGGTAAGAAACCTTATGGCAGTTTCCCTGACCATTTCCCCGCTTACAGCCCTGAAGTTTTCGACTTCCCTGTTCACGAGGCCGGGATCGCCAAGCAATTCATACATAGCCAGGTTCATTGCCTTATTAAGGATGCTTGTGTTTGAAAGAACATTTGAAGATTCGAACCTGTTCTTTACCTTTTCGAGCTCATAGCTTGTCAGAACAGTCTCTTTTAGCTCATTAATAACTTCATTTACAGCTTCATCAGCTTTAAAGATATCTATACCTTTCATAAGTTTTCCGCTTATTATCACAAGTCCCGGATCAATGTCTGATGTTATATAGGCATTTATCTCACTGAACAGATTCCTCTCCCTGACAAGCCTGTTATGCAGCCTGCCCGACTCACCTCCCGACAGCAGATCGGTCAGAAGATCGAAGGTATGATACTCATTGCTGAGACGTGAACCCATATGCCAGGTCTTGTATAGCGCATTGGACGGTACATTTCTTTCGACTGAAAGTTTTTTTTCCAGAGTCTGCCGGGGTTCAGCCGGAAGGTTGCGTTCTTTCCTGATTCCCTGAGGAATTGATCCGAACCACCTGCCAGCAAGGTCAAATGCCTTTCCAGGTGCAATATTCCCGGTAATTGCAAGAATTGCATTGTCGGGTGTATAATGCGATGAGAAGAAATCCCTTACATTATCAAGAGTGATATTCTCAATGTGCGAAATATCCATTCCTATAGTCGGCCATCTGTAAGGATGCGTTGAATAGGACAGGGGACGCAGCAGCAGCATTGCATCGCCGTAAGGCTGATTCACGTAACGCTGTTTGAATTCTTCCGTCACAACGCTTTTTTGAACATCGAGCTTTTTTTGGGTAAAGCCTGGTTCAAGCATCCTGTCTGATTCGAGCCAGAAGGCAGTCTCTGCATTTTCTGAAGGAAGGGTTAAGTAATAGTTGGTTATGTCGTTATTTGTAAATGCATTGTTTTCCCCTCCGGCAAGCTGAAGCGGGAGATCATATTCAGGGATGCTTTCGGTCCCGCAATACATAAGATGTTCGAACAGGTGGGCCACACCGGTCAGGGAAGGATCTTCATCTTTCGAACCTGTATCATACAGAATATTCATTGCAACCAGAGGCGTCGAGCTGTCCTCATTTACAATTACCCTCAGTCCGTTATCCAGCCTGAACCTGCAGAAGTTTATCATTCAACGGAATATTACAAAAAGACAAACTTAATTAAAAAAGGGAGAAGGTCGGTTAATGTTTTTATATTTGCATCATTATGGTCAGCAACAGGTTTTTAAGGAGATTCTATACCAGGTATCTTGAAATTGATCAGGTAAGATTAGTCTATATACTGAGTCTTGTTGTCGGACTGCTCAGCGCCCTGGCCGCTGCAACACTCAAGAATGCGATCCATTACACAAACAGGATCCTCACCCAGGGAATCACTCCGGAGTCAGGAAGCTATTTTTACCTTGCATATCCTGTAATGGGGATGCTGCTTACTTTGCTTTTCGTCAGGTTTATTGTAAAGGACAATATCAGCCATGGCGTCAGCAGGGTGCTCTATGCAATTTCCAAAAAGAAAAGCCGTATCAGGGGCCACAACACCTGGACCTCTCTTGTTGCAGCAACATTTACTATCGGTTTCGGAGGTTCGGTGGGAGCAGAGGCGCCCATTGTTCTTACGGGTTCAGCAATCGGATCCACAATCGGAAAATTCTTCAGGCTGAACTACAGGAATGTGACATTGCTTATAGGATGCGGAGCCGCTGGAGCAATTGCCGGAATCTTCAAGGCACCCATCGCCGGGATTGTTTTTACCCTTGAGGTGCTTTTGCTCGATCTTACAATGTCATCCATTGTCCCGCTCCTTATTTCATCAGTTACTGCAGCGACAGTGGCGTATTTCCTGATGGGAAATAATGTTCTCCTTTCATTCACTATTACCGGATCATTTAATATCAGCAACATTCCCTGGTATCTGCTTCTTGGAGTTGTTTCCGGCTTTGTCTCTCTCTTCTTTTCAAGGATGACCCTCTTTCTTGAGAGCAGATATAATAAGATAAGCAACGATTTAGTTAAGCTTGCCATTGGTGGCTCAGTTCTGGGAATGCTCATTTACCTGTTCCCTGCATTTTATGGTGAAGGCTACAATACAATAATGTCCCTTCTGCAGGGCAACGCAGTTACTGTATTTGAGAATTCTGTATTTTCAGGGCTCGGAGACAGCTACATTATTTTTGTCCTGTTCTTTTCAGGTCTTATCTTTCTTAAGGTAATTGCAAGTAGTTCAACCAACGGTGCCGGCGGGGTGGGAGGTATTTTCGCCCCGACACTTTTCATCGGTGGTGTCACCGGATTTCTCCTTGCAAGCCTTCTTAACAGGTTTGCCGGAGTTGATCTTCCCGATAACCGGTTTGTGCTTGTAGGGATGGCTGGTACAATGGCTGCGGTGATGCATGCTCCCCTTACAGCGATCTTTCTGATAGCTGAAATAACGGGAGGTTATTCCCTTCTTATCCCACTTATTATAACATCGACAGCTGCCTATATTACAGTAAGAGGCTTTGAACGCCATTCAATCTATCATGTTCAGCTTGCGGAGAGAGGCGAGCTTATAACGCACGACAAGGACAAGGCAGTACTTACAATGATGGACTGGAAGAAGGAAATTGAAAAGGACCTGATAACTGTAAGGTCCGGTGATAACCTTGGGGAACTTGTGAAAAAAATAGCAAAATCAAACAGAAATATTTTTCCGGTGGTGGATGAATATAATATACTTGAAGGTGTGGTCCACCTTGATGATGTAAGAGAAATAATGTTCAACAGCGATCTGTATAAAACTGTATTCGTAAAGGAGCTTATGACGATACCACCGACATACCTGGATGTGGACGAAAGCATTGAGGTAGTCATGGATGCTTTCACCAAAACTGACGCCTGGAACTTACCGGTTCTCGACAAAGGATACTATGTCGGCTTTGTTTCAAAATCGCGCTTATTCACGACGTACCGTGAATTGCTTGTACAGTTCTCGGAGGAATAAATAATTATATTTGTAAATGATTAGAAATATGTTGAAATGATAAAAGACACTTTGGTTTTCGACCTTATTGAAAAAGAACGTCAGCGCCAGATGAACGGCATTGAACTGATTGCTTCGGAGAACTTTGTCAGCCCTCAGGTTCTGGAAGCAATGGGATCAGTTCTTACAAACAAATATGCCGAGGGTTATCCCGGAAACCGTTATTACGGTGGGTGTGAAATAGTTGACCAGACCGAACAGATAGCTATCGACCGGCTCAAAATTCTTTTCAATGCTGAATATGCAAATGTGCAGCCTCATTCAGGTGCCCAGGCAAATATGGCTGTTTTCTTCGCTGTTTTGAAACCAGGAGATACTTTTATGGGACTTAACCTTGCCCATGGGGGCCATCTTTCGCACGGATCACCGGTAAATTCATCAGGAATTCTTTACAGACCGGTTGCCTACAGCGTTAAGGAGGATACCGGACTTGTCGATTATGATATGATGGAAGAGCTTGCCCTGAGAGAAAAACCAAAGATGATAATAGGAGGGGCATCAGCTTACTCACGCGAATGGGATTATGAAAGGATGAGGAAGATTGCTGATTCGGTTGGTGCGATCTTTATGGTGGATATGGCACATCCGGCAGGACTTATTGCTGCCGGACTCCTCAGGAATCCACTGAAATATGCACATATAGTCACATCAACGACTCATAAGACGCTCAGAGGACCGAGGGGAGGCATCATACTGATGGGAAAGGATTTTGTCAATCCATGGGGAATTACAACTCCCAAGGGAGAGGTGAGGATGATGTCTTCACTTCTTAATTCAGCTATCTTCCCCGGCGTCCAGGGCGGACCGCTGGAGCATGTTATTGCTTCAAAGGCTGTGTCATTTGGTGAGGCTCTGCTTCCGGAATTCGGAAAATATCAGGCACGGGTTAAAAAGAACGCAGCCGTTATGGCAGAGGCATTCATTTCAAAAGGATATAAAGTAATTTCAGGCGGGACCGACAATCATTTAATGCTGATTGACCTCAGAACCAAATTCCCTGAGGTTTCAGGAAAGAAAGTCGAGAATACACTGGTATTATCACACATTACAGTTAATAAGAACATGGTCCCATTCGATAGCCGTTCTCCCTTCCTGACTTCCGGTCTCAGGGTTGGGACACCCGCCATTACTACCAGGGGATTAAAGGAAGAGGATATGGGAACCATTGTGGAGCTTATTGATGAGGTGATCTCCAATCTTGACAATGAAAGTGTTATTAAAAATGTCGGCGAAAAGGTTGTGAGTATGATGAAATCATTTCCTCTGTTCACTATGTAGTATATATTTATAT
>DAIUKI010000186.1:0-3595 GCA_036848255.1 Bacteroidales bacterium
AAGAATACTTATGATATTGACTATGATTATATCCATCGAACCATGACCCTGGTTTTCGCTAAAGACAGATCCGAAGCCTCAATCAGGGAAGCACTAAATGCAGGCAGGACTGTTGCATGGGCCAGTAAATATCTGGCAGGAAAAGAAGAACATGTTCGTAATTTATTCAATGAATGTGTGGAACTGATGCGGAACCATTATTCGGAAGCGACAAATAATGGGAAACCCACGAATTATTATGAGATAAAAAACAAGAGTGATCTATATTTTGAATTAGAGTTAAGGTCTGGAAAGGGAACAGCCAAAATTATATTATATCCAAATTCATCACAGCTTATTACAGCAGAAAGCGGACAAAACAGTCTGACCTATGAAGTAATGACAGCATTTATAAGGAGCGACAAACATTTGATGGTTGATATGCCATTAAAATAACAGCATTAATTAAATTATTGAGGTTTTAATTACTTGCTAAAATAAACTTGACTCCGGCTTTTACATGGTGTAACTTTGACAGTGTAGATAAAGAGCTAAAAGTGCTCTTATTCTCTTATTTAGGTATAATATATCCTTCTTGTGAATCTATGACACCAGATATTTATGAGAAATTAGCTGACTATCTCGATCAGTTACCTGCTGGTTTTCCAAGAACGGAAGGTGGTGCAGAGATACGTATCCTCCATCAGCTATTTTCCTCTGAATATGCAAACCTGGCAATGCACGTCAGTTTAATAGCTGAAGAACCCAGGGTAATAGCTTACAGAGCAGGTATTTCATTGGATAAGGCAGAAGGTTTGTTGCATGAAATGGACTGCAAAGGTCTTATTTTCAGTATTAAGGAAAAAGACAAACCACTGCGATACAGGATGCAGCAATTTATCGTTGGATTTTGGGAACAACAGGTATATTCATTAACACCTGAGCTGGTAAGGGACTTTGAGGAGTACCTGCCTGTATTTGTAAACCTGGATATATGGCAGAAAGTTCCCCAGATGAGGATAATCCCGGTAAATAAAAGCATTAGTGTTTTAAACAACATTCTTCCCTATGAACAGGTCTTTGAACTGATTAATCTATATAGTGAATTTACTGTTATTGATTGCATTTGCCGGAAGGAACAACACATTTTGGGCAAAGGGTGCAATAATCCTTTAGAAAGTTGTTTGAGTTTTGGAAAGGCAGATGAACGGAATAAACGGCTAAATCGTGGCAGGGCCATTGGCCGGTCAGAAGTTCATGATATACTTCACCGTGCAGAAAAGGCTGGTCTGGTTTTGCAGACAGGGAATGCGAGGAATGCAGTATATATCTGTACGTGCTGTGGTTGCTGTTGTGGTGTTCTTCGAAGTATTAAAAATGATATCCGGCCTGCCATCAGAGTGTCGACCCCATTCAGAGTAAAACTTGACTCAGATAATTGTTCAGGTTGCGGGACTTGTATAAGTCGTTGCCAGATGGACGCTTTATCCCTTAAGGATGGAAAAGCTCTCCTAAATGCGGATCGTTGTATCGGTTGTGGTTTATGTGTGAGTAATTGTTCTACAGGATCATTGACACTTCAGCGCAAACCAGAACATGAACAATCCTATGTCCCTGTAAGCCTGACAGAAACATATATCAGACTTGGGCAGGTCCGCGGGAAAATGAGCCTTTTGGATTTGATAGGATTGAAAATCAGATCCATTAAGGATCGCATATTATCTCATTGACTTGTTGTTCATTGAGAGAACACTGGCTGGATTTTTGCTGTGAAATTACTAACACTTAATCTAATATCTCTTCTCCGCATCTTCTAATCTCAGATGGTTCTATGACAGGGGGAGAAATAATAATTAAAAAGCTCTTATCGCCCGCGGATGTACATTAGCTGGCTCCTTCGTGTTAATTTACTGATTTTTTGCCCGGATTTAAACAATTTTTTAAACTATCTGTTTAGCATTTATTTCAATTTGTAAATCCCGTCTGGCAACTAATTAAATCAATAATAATCATGAAAAAACCATTTAATTTTCTTTTGGCGATGAGCGTATTTGCCGCTTTAGTGGCACTCGGCGGCTGTAAAAAGGATCCGGTTATACCCGACCTGAAAACTGCTTCAGTTTCGGCTATCACAACCGTCACTGCAGTCTCAGGAGGTGAAGTAATCTCCGATGGTGGTTCAGAAGTAACGGCTCGCGGTGTATGCTGGGGGACAACAACAAATCCTGAGGTTACAGGATCTCACACAACTGATGGCGAAGGTTCAGGAAACTTTTCCAGCAACCTGACAGGGCTGACACCCGGTGTAACCTACTATGTCAGGGCATATGCGATAAACAGTGAAGGAACCGCTTATGGCGATGAAGTCTATTTTGAAACAACAGCCATTGTGGCGGCAACAGTTACAACGGCAGAGATTTTATCCATAACAAGCAATTCTGCACTATCAGGAGGGAACATCACATCCGAAGGTGGTGACCCGGTTACTGCAAGAGGTGTTTGCTGGTCGGAAACCATAAATCCCACCACAGCTGACAATATAACTTCGGATGGGGTTGGTTCCGGAAATTTCTCGAGTGAGCTGACGGGACTGACTCCCGGAACTTTTTACCATGTCAGGGCTTACGCTGTCAATAGCATGGGAACAGCTTACGGGAGCGAAGTTACTTTTACAGCGCTTGCTGTTGTTCCAACCGTTACTACATCACAGGTTACGGCATTATCCCAAACCACGGCTGCGGCCGGAGGTAATGTCACGGCAAATGGCGGTGCCAGCATAACTTCAAGAGGGGTTTGCTGGGGTACCACCATGAATCCTACGGTTAATGGTAATCATACAACTGACGGCACAGGTGTCGGACCATTTACAAGTAATCTGACGAACCTTGTTCCGAATACACTTTATTATGTCAGGGCTTATGCCACCAACAGTGCAGGTACCGCCTATGGAGAACAGATGGAATATTTTTCTGGCAGTGTAACGGATATTGAGGGGAATGAATATCCTGTAATAAAAATCGGAACCCAGTTCTGGATGGCTGAAAATCTGGAAACGACCAAATTCAATGATGGTTCTGTAATCGAAAACATTCCAGACAATTATGATTGGGCCGACATTACCGCTCCGGCATACAGCTGGTACAATAACGACAAGGACACTTACAAACCAAAATATGGTGCATTCTATAACTGGTATGCAGTTAATACTGGAAAACTGTGTCCCTCCGGCTGGCATGTCCCTTCTGATTCTGAGTATAAAACTCTTGAAAAGTATCTCGGCATGACACAGGAACACGCTGATAATCTTGGACCCCGCGGAACAGATCAGGGCAGTCAGATAAAAAGCACATCCGGATGGATAGACAATGGGGATGGAACAAATACCTCCGGATTTACGGCACTTCCTGGCGGAGTCCGAAACCATACCACCGGAGCTTTCATGAACGAAGGTTACGTTACCGGATTCTGGAGTTCAACTGAGAACAATCAGGAACAAGCTTTTTACAGATACCTCTTTGGGGACCAGGATAATGTTGGAAGAGACTTCCTGGTTAAATCTGCAGGGAAATATGTAAGATGCATTAAAGACTGAAAGCTTTTTAAATTTTTTGAGCGA
>DAIUKI010000186.1:3695-5926 GCA_036848255.1 Bacteroidales bacterium
AGCGAAGAGCCAGGATGCAGGGATGGCAGGAGGAGCCAGACTGCCGCGTGGGCTAAAGTAGCTTTGTTTATCGTGGCATTTATTCAGAAAGTATGCGATATAATTCAAGATTCAAATAATAATGATGGCCTTCCATTTCTTTTTTCTCAAGAACATGTATATCGCATAGTCTGTTTAAATAATCCCTTGCAGTATTTTCAGAATATATCCCTGAATCAACCAGGTGTTTTACTTTAGTAAAGGGCTGAGTGAACAATGCATTTACCAGGTCTTCCGGTCTTCTAACCTTCCTGGTATCTTTCTTTAAAAACTCTAAAATTGAATCTTTTGCTGATACAATTTCATTGATTTTCTGGAAGGTAATCGTTGATGTATAATCAATAGCTTTGAACATGAATACTAACCAGTCCTTCCAATTACCTCTTTGAGAAACCCCGGATAATCCCGAGTAATAATCTTCTTTGTGATCTAAAATAAATCGGCTTAGAAATAGTATTGGGACATCAAGTAAGCCCTTTTTTGTCAGATAATTAATATTAAAGACCCGACCTGTCCTGCCGTTGCCATCACGAAACGGATGAATAGCTTCAAATTGATAATGAGCAATGGCCACTTTAAATAAATAGTCCATTCTGAAATTTTCATCATCGTTTAAGAAAGTTATCAGGTTGTCCAACTTTTCTTTAATTATCGCCTGACCCTTTGGGGGAGTATAAACAACCTGACCAGCAGTTGGACCTGTACCACCTTGCTTTATTGTTGTATTTAAAAAATCGGGCCGTATCTCTTCTTTTGTTTGTTTTATTTCCTGAAAGATTTTAATAAAATACTCTGTCTCAAAATGATCATGGTTTCTTAAGTAATTGTAACCAGACCATAGTGCCTCTTTATACCTTAACACCTCCTTTGAAGCTCCATTACTTTCATTGGTTTGGTCACTATATGCTTTATATAGTTCATCATCCGTAGTGAAAATGTTCTCAATAGCACTTGAAATCTTTGCTTCTTGCAAGCTGATAGTGTTGATTAATAAACCTTGATTGGGAATCACAATACTACGACCCTGTAGCCTTGCTAATGCGGCTTTAGCATCTCCCAGTTTCTCTAATATCTCTATTGTCTGATAAAGTTCTTTTTTTATTGGCAATAGGGGAAGTTTGTTCCATGGGACATTTCTGTCAGGATTGATTTGGTACAGTATTTCAGGCATTAATTAGTAAATATTTTAATGTTTGAGCAACTTCTGGCCTCAAATATAATGATAATCTATCATCTGGCATTAAAAAATAATATTATTAATGTTTGCATGCCTTGCTGACCTTAAAAAAGATTTCAAAAACAAAGCAAACATTAATATATCCCATTTTTAATGTTCCCGATGCATTAATGTATTAATTTCAGTGTATTAACCAACTTCACACTTTGTTTAAATTTAAACGGATGACAGGAATCCCCTTCAAGTTATTGTTTGATTTTGTTCAAAATCCATCCTTCTTTGACCACTTCGAAAGAAGGTCTGAAAAGACTTAACATACATTTGGAAACAACAAGGATTTAATTCCAGTTTCGGATGGTCAATTTATTACGGCTATTTGTGATCCGGGCTTATGACTTTCTCATTGAACCATTTTCCTTAAATTTTGTTGAGATCGGCATATGCTGGAGCACTTCCCTGAATCCAACTCTCAGCTCGAATAAAACAAGCAATGGTAAAGGTATTGGATCATTTTCCAGCAGTATAACCGGGCTGACAGCCAATACCCGATACTATGTCCGTGCCTATGCAATCAATAGTGCTGGCATCAGCTATGGCAACCAGATTTCATTTGTGACAACCCCGTTTACAGGAATACGAAAAGCTGACTTCCCAGGTGGTCCAAGATATAGCTCAGCCAGTTTTTCAATCGGTTCTAAAGTATATGTTGGAATAGGGTACAATGATGGTGACTGGCCTGTGAGAGATTTTTGGGAATTTGATCCTGGAACAGATAGATGGATTCAGAAAGCATCCCTTCCCACCGCACCGGCAAGAGCATTGGCTGTGGGCTTTTCTATTGGCACCAAAGGATATATTGGAATTGGAGACAGGGATCCATTCACAGATGGAAACTTGCCTGATTATTACCAGGATTTTTGGGAGTGGGATCAGTCGACTAACATATGGACAAAGAAAGCCGACTTTCCTGGAAATACACGAATAGGAGCTGTTGGTTTTTCAATTGGGAACAAAG
>DAIUKI010000187.1:0-5892 GCA_036848255.1 Bacteroidales bacterium
TGCTGAATCATTGATTATTGATGATAACAAGCTTTTTTTTACCACAGGAGGCCCTGAAACAACGACAATAGCCCTTGATAAGAACACAGGTGAAACGATCTGGAAAACAGAAAGTTTAGCTGACCCTGCCTCTTATATTTCACCTGTTATAATAGAATACCCCGGGTTAAAACTTCTTGTCAACATAACACCAAGGTATGTTTTTGGAGTCGATATATCTACTGGGACTATAATCTGGAAATTGCATCATCCTGAAGCATTGGGAAAGAAGGACCTGGATGATGATGGACAGATTATGTGTGTAACCCCTCTGTTCTCCAATGACAAATTGTATATCACCGGCGGTTATGACCACGGGGCAATAATGATAGACATTACGGACCAGGGAAGGAAAGCTTCCGTTGCCTGGACCGATAAGGTGCTGGATGTTCATCATGGAGGAGTGGTTCTTGTAGATGGGTATATTTACGGAGCAAATTGGCTGAACAATGGCAATGGCAACTGGTGCTGCATAGATTGGATGACAGGTAAAAAAATGTATGAGGAACACTGGAAATGCAAAGGATCAATAATTTCAGCTGACGGAATGCTTTATATCTACGATGAAAAATCAGGTTTTGCCGGGCTGGTAAGACCAAATCCTGAAAAATTTGACCTGGTAAGCAGTTTTAAGGTCAGAAGCGGCTCGGGCCCATACTGGGCGCACCCCGTAATTAACAATGGGGTTCTTTATCTGAGGCATGGCGAAGCTTTGATGGCTTATGATATTAAAGAAAAATAACACGCTCCTTACTGGAGTATCTGCAGTAATATTTGCCGGCATACTTATCTGGTGGCTTGCTGATGATCATTATCCGTCCGAGCTGTCGGTGAGGGTCCCTGGAATGGACAACAGACCGAAGGTTGAACCAAGGTCAGAAAATATAATTGTCGGCGAGTTCTTTGACTCACTAGGGATATTTGATGAGCTTGTTCCCGGGGAATGGCCAAGATTCAGGGGGGTTAACTTCGACAATATCGTCAGGGATACATTCAAAATGGCAGAATCGTGGGATACTGCCGGTCCTCCTGTGGTATGGAAAGTTACGCTCGGTGAAGGTTATGCAGGCCCTGCCGTAAAGAACGGAAGGGTTTATCTTCTCGACTATAATGAAAGAAGAAAGGCAGACATGCTTCGTTGTTTTTCCCTTAAATCGGGTACCGAGCTCTGGAGAAGATATTATAATGTCGACATGAAGAGAAACCATGGCTACTCACGGACCATCCCTGCAGTTACCGACAAATACCTGGTTTCGGTGGGTCCGAGATCGCATGTCATGTGCGTTGATCCTATTACGGGGGACCTCTTCTGGACCATCGACATGGAAAAGGAGTTTGGTGTACCGGGAAGCCCGAAAGGAAAGATAACACCTGATTTTTATTCAGGTCAATGTCCGCTTATAGACAATGATGTGGCCATCCTGGCTCCCGGAGGGAAGGCTCTGATGATAGCGGTAAGATGTTCTGACGGCGAAATCCTGTGGCGCACACCTAATCCCGATTCGCTTCTTATGTCGCATGGCTCAATAATGCCAATGGTGATTCATGGGAGGAAAATGTATGTTTACAATGCGGTTGGAGGCGTTGTAGGCATAGCAGCTGAGGGCCCCGATGTTGGAAAGCTGCTGTGGAAAACCAAGGAATGGAGCCCTGCCACCACCGCCGCATCTCCCATTCTTCTTGGTGATAATAAAATAGCTGTCTTTGGAAGCTATGGTGCCGGAGGGGGAACCCTCAGGATAGATTATGACGGGACCGGTTATACCGTAGTTCTTGTTGAATCGCATAAATCCATGGAAGGGATCTCAAGCGACCAGCAGACTCCGGTCATGACAGGTGATTTCTTATGGTCGGTTATGCCTGAAAATGCAGGGCCCCTGAAAAGACAACTGGTCTGCTATAACAGATCTGACCTCAGAAGTCTCGTTTGGAGCAGTGGCAAGGACATGAGATTTGGCAGAGGTCTCGGCCCATATATCGTAAAGGACGATAAACTTATCCTGCTCGATGATGATGCCAACCTGTATCTCTTCAGGCTTGAAGGTTCCAGTGCCACCATGATCTCAAGTTATGATATTATGGATGGAATTGAAGCCTGGGGACCAATGGCAATTGCCGGCAACCACCTCATAATGAGGGATGCGAGAAATTTGTTATGTCTTTATATCGGAGAAACCAATTAATCATGAACAAGAAACTTACAGCTCTCTTTTCACTGGTCATAATCCTTGCCTTCATCGGATACATAATATTTGATGCCACGAAAGACCCTGAAAAAAAGGTCGCAGCGGAGACATCAGGGGATACTGTATATAACGACAGCTGGACCCTCTTCAGGGAGATTCAGATACCAGGAGGAGGATTGAGTTCTGTTGCGGTATCGGAAGATGGAATTATTTTTCTGGGGGGAGATTCATTCGTAAAATCGCTTAATCCCGACCTTACCGAATTATGGAATCTTAATACTGAATCGAAAATCACCTCGATAGCAATTACGGGTGATACGGTTTTTGCTGCTACTACTGAAACTATCCTTCTTGTTTCAACCTCGGGAACGCTGCTTTCCGAATGGGGTCCGTATGAAGGCAATAGTATAATAACATCTGTTTCGGCCGGGAAAAGCCACCTTGCAATAGCGGATGCCGGGAATAAGAGGGTCTTTATCCTTAAAAAAAATGGTGAAATGCATTCAATGATGGGACAGTCGGAAGAACAATTTGTTATCCCAAGCCCCTATTTTGACGTAGCTCTCTCCGGGGATATTTTGTTTGTTGCCAATACCGGACACAGGAGGGTCGAAACATGGACTACAGAGGGTAAAAAGCTTTCACAGTTCGGCGAACCCGGGACTGCACCCGGAGCTTTCTGCGGATGCTGCAATCCCGCCCATTTCGCTTTAATACCACAGGGCTTTGTAACAGCAGAAAAAGGGATAAACAGGATAAAGATACTTGACCGAAACGGAGATTTTATCGAGTTTGTCTCATCGCAAAATGACTTTATTCCATCTGTTCCGCTCGATATAGCTTCATCGGACGGAGAAACGATATATGCAGCAAATAGTGCTAACAATACACTTTATATTTTCAAACGGAAATGAAGACATTAACCAGAACAGAGTTCCTGAAAAAAGCTATCAGAGGTCTCCTGATTGCATTTCTGGCTTTTCTTGCCTTGACGCTTGGCTCAAAAGCAGTAAAAGGGAACGATTGCAGCAGTTGTCCAGGCAACGGAATTTGCAAAGGTGAGACCGATTGCAGTAAATATTAATCCGAAAAAAATGAAGGAAGGGAATAACATATATCAAACAAGAAGGGATTTTGTCCGCAAGGCGGGGAAGATCCTTATTGTTGTGCCGATTATTGCTTTACCTGTTGTCCTGTCAAAAAAGGTCACCGCTTCAGGGAATGTCTGGCAGATCGACCCGCATAAATGCACTCAGTGCGGGCAATGCAAGACCAATTGCGTCCTGACCCCGTCAGCTGTGAAATGCATGCACAATTACAGGATGTGCGGTTATTGCGATCTCTGCGGCGGCTATCTGCGGCAGGGTGCAAAAACAATCAGCACAGGAGCTGAGAACCAGTTATGCCCTACAGCCGCTATTACCAGAAAATTCGTGGAGGAGCCATATTTTGAATACACTATTGATGAAGATTTGTGCGATGGGTGCGGTAAATGCGTACTGGGCTGCAAGGATTTCGGTAACGGTTCGCTCTACCTGCAGATAAACCAGGATCTCTGCGTAAACTGCAATGAGTGCGCCATTGCCAGGAACTGTCCCTCTGATGCAATATCGAGGATTCCTGACAAAGAACAGTATATACCGAAAGAGAAGATATAATATAAAAGAGAAGGATTGCTTCTCCCGCTTTTTTTACAAAAAAGCGGGATCGCAATGACGTCAATATTTAAGACAATTTATGTTGAAAAAGAAACTACCATATCTGCTTTTACTTGTAATGCTCGTATGGCATGCGGTGCTTTTCGCACAGGACAGGTTTCCTCGCCCTGAGTTCGAATCGGGATATGTCTACCCGGAGCATCAGAGTCCTTTGCAAAGGGCTCCCGTATGGGAATATATCGACATAGCGGTGCTGGTCGGAGCTCTTTCCCTTGCCTCCTGGCTGGCCCTGAAGAGACGGTCGAGACAGGGACTAGTGTGGCTGTCAGTATTTTCTCTTGCCTATTTCGGGTTTTTCAGGGAGGGGTGCGTTTGCTCCGTTGGATCGGTTCAGAACGTTGCCCTTGCCTTGTTCAATGACGGGTATGCCATTCCTCTTACCGCCCTTCTGTTTTTTATTATCCCCCTTGTATTTGCCCTGGCATTCGGAAGGGTTTTTTGTGCCGGTGTTTGTCCGCTGGGATCAATTCAGGAACTTGTGGGTTTCAGACCCGTGAAACTGCCTAAGGCTGTTGAGTCGGTTATGATATCAATTCCTTTCATTTATCTCGGGATCTCAATTCTTTCGGCAGCAACCGAAAGCCAGTTCCTTATCTGCAGATATGATCCGTTTGTGGGGATTTTCCGGCTCGACGCTCCTTATACAATGATCATATTCGGTGGATTGCTTCTTCTTGCCGGAATATTCATAAACAGACCCTACTGCAGATACCTGTGCCCCTATGGGGTTCTGCTGAATATCTTCTCAAGATTCTCCCACAGGCATCTTACAATCACGCCAGCTGAATGCATCAACTGCCGCCTTTGCGAAGATGTTTGTCCGTACGATGCAATACTGCCGTCAGATATCATCAAACCGGTTGAAGAGCCCCAAAAAGAGAGGAAACGCTTCCTTATTTACATAATTCTTATTCCGGTATTTGCTGTCGGGGGTGCGATTCTGTTCAGGAACCTCTCCCCTGTTTTTGCCGGACTTAACAGTAACGTGCGGCTTGCAAGGGAAATAAGGAATGAAAAGGAGAATAGTGTTATTGCCGTATCAAAGGCAGCAATTGCATTCAAGGAGGCAGGAAAAACAGAAAACGAACTGTTTGAAGATGAAATCAATATACATCGACGGTTCAGTAAGGGTTCCCTCTGGATGGGGATCTTCCTCGGAACATCGTTCGGACTAAGTCTCGTTTCACTTTCAACACGTACACGCAGGACCGGCTATGTGCCTCACAAGGGCAAATGTTACAGTTGTGGCAGATGCTTCCAGTATTGCCCGGTTCATATAACCGATAAAGTTTCCAATGAAAAAGCTTGAAGAAAAGGATCTTAAAATAATCAGAGGGATCAGCACCGGAGCGGGAATATTTACACTCATCGTTGCGCTGACCATGCTGCTTAGCATTATCCAGCTGAAATCCATGGATCCGCTGGATAATCCTGCAATCAGTTCGATTAAGGAGGAATATGACAAAGATCCAGAAAGTGCTATTAAGGCTGAACAGGTCAGGGCTCTCGACCTGATGTCGCGAAAAGCATACTTTTCATCCCGCCGTCAGGTCGAAACAGGCTCATACCTTCTTATTGCAGGTGCTGTAATATTCATTTTATGCCAGAGGTTGATTGCCGGGAGTGAAAAGTCCGTTCCTTCAATACCCGGTGAGCGCCAGGACCAGGTCTCAGGTAAAGTCAGGTATACAAAATATCTGGCCGGAACAGTGGCTGTGCTTACGGTCGCTGCTATCATTTCGTCGTTCATGCTAAGGAGCAATCTGCCTGACCTGTCGGGAAACAATACAGCCAAAGCCGGAAAAATCAAGGAGAAAAAAGAAGATTCAAACAGAAAGAGCGATGCGGATAATTTTAAGCCGGACGAAACAAATTATCCCTTTTTCAGGGGACAGGATGGCAGGGGGATTGCAGGCGGATCAGGATATCCGGTGGATTGGAACGGCGAG
>DAIUKI010000188.1:0-5883 GCA_036848255.1 Bacteroidales bacterium
CTTTACTTGACATTTTATTTCCAGTATTTTGCAAATATGGAGGCAATTTAATGCTTCCATATACTTCCTAACCTATATCAAACTAACCCAATAATTCTGAATTAGTAGCCCGGATTTTGCATTGCTGCTTTTTCATCAGCAGTAAGAGCATGCCCCTCAGCATTATAAATAGCATCGAGGAAAGTCTGCGGTAGCGGGCGCAGATAATGTTTTTCCTGGATAGCCGATACTGATCCCTCGTTGAAAGCCTTGGCGCGTGTTAGAAGCGTTTTAGTCCGTGCAAGGTCTTCCCAGCGGAGAAGCTCACCGTAGAGCTCACGTGAACGCTCGTTGAGCAGGAAGCACATCATTCTGTCATAATCTGTTGTATAGCCGAGTGTTGTTATAATGGCCTCGTCCACTGCCGGAAGGCTTGCCGGGGTGATCCCGGCGGTAATGTCCGAAGCAGCAGTCATTACAGGAATATTAAGCGATTCGTAGTATGAATTTGAAGTGCAATATGAATTTATCAATACGCCGTTTGCATTAAGCGGTGCATTTGAATTGGTAAGAACTGCGGCACCACCATCCTTGTATGCAGCCCTGTTTTCACCATCCCTGAACTGCGCACGTGCACGGACAATATTCATAACCGTAATAGCTTCAGCATATTTGTTTTGGCGGATAAGAGCTTCAGCTTTAATGAGATATGTCTCGGCTACCCTTGCATATATTCCATCGCGACGGCCTGCAGTTGCGGCTACTGCCGGGCGGGATCCGTCAAGCCATTTGCTGAGAGACGGGAACCTGCTGACATTGCTGGGCAACTTTAAGTAACTGCTGCCATCGGCAAGGTAGCGTACATAGGTATGGGGTGTGGGTTTACCAGTAACAGGATTATTGAAATAGACCCCGTTATGTGTACTTTTTACCTTCGGGGTTCCTCCGGCAGTAGGATCGCTAAACCTGGTGTCGCCCGCCTTATTGATAATGTAGATCAATCCCAGGTCGCCCTGTGCATAAGTTACCGCCGTGCTAGTATTCGGGTCTGTTCCGTTAAGCTGGGCAAGGTTCGAGATATTGTTAAGGTTTGCCTTTGTCTTAAAGCTCTTCCAGAAGCGCGAATCGTTCTCCATGTCAAACACACTGTAAGCGTATTCATTTGTCCTGCACCTCTGGTATTCACGACCGCCTGCTATATCGCGTACAAAGCCGGTAAGTGTTTGATATACCGAAAGAAAAAGAAGATGGTTGTAGTTCCCGTTACCATCAGAAGCGATGGTAGTAGTGCTGGAGAACTGTGCGGCAAAAATCACCTCAGGGAGTTTCTCGTTTGCACCGTCAGGTCCTGTGTAAGCGAAAATATCGGAAAAATTTGGTGCAAGCGCGTGATGGGCAATAACCTCGTCTGTAAGTGTTATTATCTCTGCAAGGTCTGCTGTTTTGTACGAAGAGTTCCAGTCGTCGTTTATTTCAGAACACCTGTAGAGGAGAGCTTTTGCCAGGAAGTGGGCTGCTACATCCTTGTAGAGCTTTCCCTCTGCTGGTTCGGCATCAGGAAGCCCTGCATACGCTGTTCTGAAATCTTCAATGATCTGGTTAACGCAATCCTCTTTCGTTGCGCGATCAAAGTACCTTTCAACGCCTATGGATGGCTCCAGTTTCAACACAACAGGCCCGTACTGTTGTACAAGTCTGAAATATGAGAACGCACGAAGGAACGACCCTTCGGCTTTATACAGTTTGTTTTTATTGGCATCAGAAATAGCTGCATCGACATTTGCAAGAAGCATGTTGGCATCGCTGATGGCTTTGTACATCATGTCCCATATTTCATAAGTTTTTGTAACATTAGAGGTTGGAACATTAGGAACTATAGAACCCAGGTTGGAGTTATAATCGTTCCAGGTTTGTTGAGCCTGGTCGCCCCCAACTATGAATTCGTCAGTACCGCACTGGTTAGTGGAAACTGACTGCTCCCTGCCCATGAAAAAACTCCTGTAGTTGTTGTACAAGCCGTCGGCGAGGTCGGAAATCCCCTCGGGAGTTGCAAAATATTCGGTGTTTCTTTGGGTCTTCAGCTCTTCGTCAAGAAAATCCTCTGTGCATGAACTGATACCTGATACCATCAGGATAATTGCCCAAAGCGCTAATATGGTTTTATAAGACTTATTCATATCTCGTGTATTTTTATTTTAAGGTTAAAATTCATTGAGTACTATCTCAGAATCCCACGTTAATACCGAATACATACCCGCGGTTATAATAGAGCGTGCCATATTCGGAATCCATGAAGCTATTATTCGACCAGAGCATACCTGCATTCTGTACCTGTGCAAAGACTTTCAGGCTGTTTATCTTAACCTTGCTTAACAGGTTCGCTGGCAGCTGGTATCCCAGTGATATGTTTCTGATCTTGATCCATGAATCATCTTTATAATAGGTGCCGGCATAAGTGTCGCCGCCTGCCTCGCTCATAAACGGCCTCTGGTATTCGGCATCGGTATTGTCGGGCGTCCAGTAATCGAGCTTGCGCTGGTCACCATACATGCCTGTAAGGCCCTGGCCTACGCCTGTCATATATTTGAGGCGTCCGGTAATGAATATGGATAGATCGATACCTTTATAATTGAAGGTATTTGTTAGTCCAAGTGTCCAGCGTGGGCTTGTGTTGCCTATGATTACCCTGTCGTAATTACCGTCAATACGATAGTCGTTATTCTGGTCGTTGACCTTTATTTTGCCTGGAGCAAATTGGGACCCGTTAGCATTGAAGAGTGCCATTTCTTCCTGATCTTGAGGAGTATCCTGCCAGATGCCAATCTTTTCGTAATCGTATATTATACCTATCGGTTCACCTATGAACCAGTTATTTGCAACCATATCCTCCTTTCCGTTCATCAGCGATTCTATTTGGTCCCTCTGCCATGCTGCGGTTGCATTTATATCCCATGAGAAATCGCTCACATTTAACAGGTTGGCATTGATAGTGAGGTCGATTCCCCTGTTGCTTGTCTCACCCACATTTGCAATTGTTGAGGTATAGCCGGTAACACTTGGAAGGGCTACAGTTAAAAGAAGATCGGAAGTGGATGACCTGTAAACTTCGATGGTCCCGTTAATCCGCCCTTCAAGGACAGAGAAATCGACAGCAAGGTTGTACTGGGTGGTCTTTTCCCATCCAAGATCCGGATTTGCAACAGAGTTTGTAAGTGTATAACCCGTTTCGGTACCGGTGCCAAACGGTACTGTAAGCTGGGTGATAGCGCCTTTGGTTGAGTAGAGGCTTACGGCAGAGTTCCCTACTGTACCAAAGCCTAACCGCAGCTTTAACTGGTCGATCCATTCAATACCTTTTAAGAAGCTCTCCTGGTCTAAACGCCATGCAATGGCGGCACTTGGGAAGAAAGCCCATTTATTTCCTTCAGCAAGCTGTGAAGCGCCGTCCCAGCGGCCTGATAATGTAAGCAGGTATTTGTTGTTGTAATTGTAATTCACACGTGCCATATACGATTCGAGCTGGCGTTCTGTAAGGCTGGAACTCCAGGCTGAAAGCTGGGAACTCGTAAGTGAACCGAAGTTGTACCACATCTGGTTCGGGATTTCTATACCCTGTCCTGAAATACTGGATGACTCACTGGTCCATTTCGATGCGGTCTGAAGCAATGTGACTCCAATATTATGAGCTCCGAATTTATTGTCGTAATAAAGGAGGTTATCGATAGTGTAGGAGAAGTCCTTTGTATTGGAGACACTGGCATTGGAAGCGCTGAGTTCCCTCACAATTGACTTAGAGTCATTATAATAGCCGTTCCTGTAGAAGCGGAAATCGGGGCCGAAGTTCATACGGTACCTGAGGCCTTTAAAGAGTTTTACTTCTGTAAAGAGGCTGCCAAGGAGACGGAGTGTCTCGCGCTGGTTGGTCGAGTATTTCCATTCGTCAATAACATTCCACACGCGTGCTTTTCCACCGGGATGCACGATCCGGTTTCCATCTGCATCAAAAGGAAGGGAATAAGGTTCAATCCTGGCTGCTGCCGCTATCAGGTCGCCTGTCACGTTGGAGCTTCCTCCCGTGGCGCTCTGACCGTAATCCTGGTACTGCCATGATCCGTTTATGCCTGCACCGAATGTAATCCATTCCTTGGGATTCAGCTCCACGTTAGTTCTTACCGTGTAACGCTGATATTCCTGACCTTTTATTGTCCCCTGGTTATCGAGGTAGCCTACGGACCCGTAAGCCTTCATGGTTTTCGTACCTCCGCTCGCGCTGAGTGTATGCTCCTGGGTATAGGCAGGCTGTGTTACCACTCCCAACCAGTCGTATGTTTCAACCAGAGAGGGATCCCATGTGCTGCCTGCCCATCCTTTCTGGATATTCTCCCAGGCAGTAGGTTCGGCTGTAAAATAATTAATGGTTGCATCATTGGCAAGGGTTGGTGTGTTACCCGGCAATCTTGAGTATAGTCCTGTGGATGAATTATAAGATGCATAATATGCGCCCCAGCGCGAGAATTCCATGAATTCCGCAACGTCCATGTAATCAGAACGCCAGATCATCTGTTCGTTTGTAAGCGTACCCGAGTAGTTAAGTTGAAATTGTCCATCAGTACCGCGTTTTGTTGTTACAAGCACAACTCCGTTAGCGCCCCTCGAACCGTAAATGGCGGTTGCCGAAGCATCTTTAAGTATCTCGATGGATTCAATATCCTGCTCGTTCAGTGTTTCGATCCCGGAATTCGACAGAATGGGAATACCGTCAACAACATAAAGAGGCGAGTTGGAAGCGGTAAGCGAACGAGCGCCGCGGATTGAAATGCTTCCCAGCGTACCGGGGCGAAGAGAGGTTGTAATATCGACACCTGCTGCTTTCCCCTGGAGAGCCTGGAATACGTTGTTCACAGGGCGGGCGGTTATTTGTTCGTTTGAAACGGAAACAACAGAGCCGGTAACATCACTCTTTTTCTGGGTTCCATAACCGATCACAACAACTTCATCCATCCCGGTTAATTCTTCCTGAAGCACTACATCGATTATAGTCTGGTTTCCGACCGGGACCGAAACCTTTGTATAACCAATAAAGGTGAACTCTAGAACTGCAGTGCGGGGATCCTGAACCAGTATGGAGTATCTGCCATCCACACCGGTCTGAACTCCCGTGGTGGTTCCCTGTACTATTACATTGGTTCCAGGTAAAACCGCTCCTCCGGAGTCAGTTACCCTTCCGGCGACTGTTACTGCCACCTGTCCTGATACTGCTGTCGAAAGCATCAACAGTAAAATCAGGCCAGGAATACGGTTAAAGTGAATTTTTTTCATATATTTCATAAATTAATGGGTTAGAGTGGTTTCGAAATCAAATTATTTTTCTGAATTATCACCCTGCTTTTTTTCGTATCAGGCATATCTGTGCCTGGCAGGATGTTATTTATTAAATAGATGTTCCGGCATTTCTCATCCTTCATAATAAAGGTACTGATTTTTTCAGGCTGGTAACAGTTTGTTACACGTACCTCCTGACAATTTGCCAGATTCATGTATGGGATCTCCTTTAAGGGTGAAATCACTGATACATTATCCCAGCTTATACCCTTTGAATCCTTTGCCTCCAGCGGACTACCCCCGGAGACTTCCATTTCCATGTCGTGGAAACTTATCCCTGATGTATTTTCAAGTAATATCCCCTGTCGCGAAAAGCTTCTTATGTCATTGAATGAAATATGAGAGACGCTCCTCTCCTCGAGTCCGTAAATAGCCGCCGGCCTTTGTGCATCTCGTATGCTGATGTTTGAAAGATGAATATTGCGGACAGCCGGAGTTCTTTCCGAAAGCGGTTCGGGCTGGGTCGGTTGATAGCGAAGGGTTATAAGTATCCCCTCATTCACTATTTTATACATCGTTACA
>DAIUKI010000189.1:0-5870 GCA_036848255.1 Bacteroidales bacterium
TGTGTTTTTCATTGGGTCTAAACATGGAGCAATTGGCCTGGCATGGGCGTTTGTTATTTCTGCCTATGTAAATATGACATATCATTGGGTGGCATTTAAGAATCTTTTAAGCCCGGGCATAACAGTATTATATACATTAAAGCTGTTTTCAATTTTAATCTTCGCTTCATTGATCTCATTATTTATTCCATTTGATTTTAACATCTTCATTAAAATCTCGCTTGGCTTAATTATTACGGTCGCAGCCAGCCTTTATTTAAAAAACAGGGAGTTGCCAAAGCTGCTTGCAGATATGTAGAAATTTATCAAACTGAAAATAAATACACTGATTATACCTGTCATAAACATCCTTATTTATTATCCTGTATGAAGATATGCATCATTACATATGCATTTCATACAAGTACAATGCCGCTTGCCAGGTATCTGTCCGAGCTGGGATTGAAAGTCGATCTCATATGCCTGACAGGAACCAGGTCCTCCGATCATTTCACAATTGATCTGTCCAATTATGATTCACCTGACGGCTTTGTCCCAAAATCTAAGTATACAGGCATTATAAATGAAAAAATATTGGAGTATCTGGAGCCGCTTAATGACTTTAACATTTTCTTGTTTTCCAAACAAAGAAGAAATATCTATGTAAAATACTACTTCCAGGTTTTGGCTTTGTCGCGATTCCTTAATTCAGGGAAGTATGATATTATTCATTTCATAGGCCAGAATGAAATTTACATTTTGTTATATAGACTGCTTAAATCTCCCAAAGTATTTACATTTCACGAAGTACTTATACGATTGAAGCAAGGGAGAAATGAAAAGTTCAAAACAGTGAATTATATTTCCGGAAAACGGAATTCCGTCATTTTGCATTCGGCAAATACAAAAACAGATTATTTGAGCCAGTATAATCCTCTTAATAAGGATATAAACGTCATTAAATTTGGTTTGTTCGAAACATACAGGCTTTTCCCTGACCAAACTCATGAGGAAATAAATACTTTACTCTATTATGGAATTATCCTGCCGTACAAGGGATTGGAATATCTCATTGAGGCTTTCAAAATTGTCAAAAACGATATAAAGGATGTCAAATTAATTATTGCAGGAAGGGGACAGATATATTTCGATGAATCGCTCCTTAAAGATGAAGGCATCGAATTAATTAACAGGACTATCACTGAGGAGGAACTGGTGCATCTGAACAGGCGTGCTACTATAGTAATCTGTCCATATATTTCGGCATCCCAAAGCGGGATTCCGGTTACTTCCTTTGTTTTCGATAAGCCGATAATAGCGTCAAAAGTTGAAGGGATAACAGAGTATGTAATTGACGGATTCAATGGAATTCTTGTACCTCCCGGAGATAGTATTACCCTGGCACGCGAAATAAAGCGATTACTAGTCGATCTTAAATTGAAAGATACTTTCAAAACTAACATTCGTAAATTAAATAATGAAAGCCGGTCAAACTGGATTTCGATAGCTGAAAAAACGATTGAAGTATACAGGAGAGAGCTTCAAAATTATGCTAATCCTAAAACTAATCTGCTGTAACCTGAAAACAGATTCAAAATCGGACAAAAAATATCCGGAGCATATTACCAAAATGGATTTTGATTTCCCAAGAGTGCTGATCTTTGGACAACCATTTAATAACTTTTCAGGAGGCGGAATAACTTTGACAAATCTTTTTAAAGGCTGGCCCAAGGACAGAATCGCTGTAACTTATATAGGGCATGGGTTAGTCAGCGTAACCACAGATGTATGTGACACATACTACCAGCTTGGTGAGAAAGAACATAAATGGCGATTTCCGTTCAGTCTGATTCAAAAAAAATTTGAGTCGGGGTTAAAGTCATTTGACCAGAAGGTGAAAATGCCATCAGGTTTGAACAAGCAAGGTTTAAGATTTATTGTTGTTAATAAGTTCTTTTATCCTGCTTTAGAATGGCTTGGACTCTATCATTACGCCTCAAAAATCGAATTGTCAGAAGACTTTAAAAGATGGCTCTCTGAATACAACCCGGAGGTTTTGTACATCCAGGTTGCAACCCGGGAGACGCTTCTTTTTGCCAGGGATCTTTCAGATTATTTGGGTGTCCCGTCAGCTATCCATAATATGGATGATTGGCCTTCAACAATCAGCAGAAGAGGATTGCTCAGAAATTATTGGAGAAATAAAATTGATTTGGAATTTCGAAGCCTTCTTGACAGAATGAATCTGTTCCTGAGTATCAGCGATGCAATGTCGTCAGAATATATGAAGAGATATAGAAAAGAATTCAAGCCATTCCATAATCCCATTGACACCAAAAAATTCTCAGGGTTTGACAAAAAAGGTTTTGCTGAAGATAATGTATTAAGAATTTTGTATTTAGGAAGGATTGGGATGGCCAATAAAGAGTCCTTGTATTTCTTCTCAAAAGCCGTTTCCAGTTGGACCAGAGAGCGTCCGGGAATATGCCTTGATATTTTCACTCCTGACCTGGATTCGCCCGATTCAAAATTGATCAGGAATCTGAATAATGTCAGACTGTCATTACCTGTTAAACATGAGGAAGTTCCGGCTCTTCTGGCTGGCTCCGATTTATTGTTACTTCCCCTCGATTTTAATCAGACCGGCCTGAATTATGCTCAATTTTCTATACCTACAAAAGCCTCGGAGTATTTAATGTCGGGTACTCCAATACTAGTCTTTGCCCCGGCCGAAACAGCCATATCAAAATTCTGTGCTGAAAATGACTGTGCTTACTGTCTGACTAGTCCAGGAATGAACGAAATATTGCATGCCATTCATTTTATTATCGAACATGAAGATTTCAGAAAAAAATGGACGAGAAATGGGATAGCACTTGCGAGTAAATTTTTCGAGGCGTCTCTGGTGAGGGAGAATTTCCAGACAATGCTGGCCGGATTAGTAAAAAGAGAGTAAGTATTTTTAAGTAATTATGAGAAGTAGCAACGTCTTAATTTTTGGCCAACCATTTAATGATTATTCAGGAGGAGGAATTACTTTGACCAACCTGTTCAAGGGGTGGCCTAAAAACCAAATCGCTGTAGTTTTTTTCGCCCATGGACTGTCTAATGTAACAACTGATGTTTGCGATATATATTACCAGCTTGGCAGGGATGAACACAAATGGATTTTCCCGTTAAATCTGATACAACGGAAATTTGAGTCAGGATTGAAAACTTTTGACAAATCAAAAGAACCTTCCAACAACCATATTCAAAAAGGGCTTAGATATCAAATCGTTAATACTTTTTTTTATCCATTTTTAAGATGGATTGGTGTTCTTCATTTTGCTTCTAAAGTATCTATCTCGGATAGGTTTAAGAACTGGTTACTTGAGTTCAATCCAGAAGTTCTTTACTTGCAGGTTTCCACACGGGAAGAAATACGTTTTGCAAATGAACTGATAGGCTTTCAGAACTGGCCAACCATTATTCATATGATGGATGACTGGCCATCAATAATAAGTAATAAAGGCCCTTTTAAAAAGTTCTGGGCCAAGACGATTGATAAAGAATTGAAATCTCTTTTTGATAGAATTGATCTTCGCCTCAGTATTAGTGATGCAATGTCGACAGAGTATTTGAAGAGATATGGAAGAACTTTTTTGCCTTTTCACAATCCAATTGAAACTGATGTCTGGCTATTGCATTCAAAGAGAGATTATTCACTTAACAAAGAATATGTCAAGGTTCTATACTCGGGAAGGATAGGTATTGGAATTACAGAATCATTAGTGGAAGTAGCTACTGTCCTGGAGTCTCTTAATAAAGAAGGATATAAAGCTAAACTGCATATCCAGACCCCTACTAATGAACCTAATATTCTCTCACAATTGAAGAAATTCAACTCTGTTATAATTAATCCATTTGCAGATCTGAAAGATATTCCGAAAATATTTTCCGAAGCAGATATACTTGTTCTGGCAAATGATTTCAGTAAGGAAGGACTTGACTATTTAAAATTATCTATGCCAACTAAAGCGTCAGAGTATATGATCTCCGGGACACCAATTTTGGTGTATTCTCCTGAAGAAACGGCAGTTTCTAAATTTTTTATTCAAAATGAATGTGGTCTTTGTGTTACTAAACACGATCGTCAGGATTTAGCGATTGCTTTTAAATTTTTATTTGATAATAAGGATTATAGAGAGAAAATAAGCAGGAATGCAGTTCATTATGCTATGGAAAAGTTTGATACCCAAAAAGTAAGAAATGAATTTCAGCGTTTGATATATATTACCCAAAAAACTAAAAAAGATGTTCACTGATAAAGTACTATTAATCACTGGAGGAACCGGTTCCTTTGGAAATGCAGTTTTAAACCGTTTCCTTAATACCGGAATAAGAGAAATCCGTATTTTCAGCCGCGATGAAAAAAAGCAGGATGACATGCGCCAGTTCTATCAGAATCCCAAGATAAAATACTACATCGGCGATGTCAGAGACTTTGAAAGCATTAAAAGCGCCATGAAAGGAGTTGATTTTGTTTTTCAGGCTGCTGCTCTGAAACAGGTCCCCTCGTGCGAATTCTTTCCCACCGAAGCAGTGAGAACCAATGTATTGGGCTGTGAGAATGTGCTCAATGCCGCAATAGAGAACCATGTGAGCAGGGTTATAGTGCTCAGTACCGATAAGGCGGTGTATCCTATTAATGCCATGGGAATGTCAAAAGCCTTGAGCGAAAAGGTAATGATAGCAAAATCTCGCAATCTGAATTCATCTGGAATGATATTCTGCGGTACCCGCTATGGAAATGTAATGGCATCAAGAGGTTCGGTAATCCCTCTGTTTGTTGAACAGATCAAGCAAGGGAAACCTTTAACTATCACCGACCCGAATATGACACGATTCATGATGACTCTTGACGGAGCTGTCGATCTGGTGATATTTGCCTTTCAAAACGGTAACCCGGGAGATATTTTTATCCAGAAAGCACCTGCAGCAACAATCGAGATTCTCGCCAAAGCATTACTGGAGTTGTACAAAGCAGAAAATCCAATCAAAGTTATTGGGACCAGGCATGGAGAGAAACTTTATGAAACGCTGGTGAATCGTGAAGAGATGGCTAAATCCGAGGACCTTGGCACTTATTATCGGGTTCCGGCAGATACGCGTGATCTGAATTACAACAGGTTTTTTGTAGAAGGGCAGGAACAAATTGCTCAGACTGACGATTACACCTCCCATAACACCCATCGCATGGGTATTGAGGAGACAAAGTCACTGTTGCTTCAGCTTGATTCAGTCAGAGAAGACACAGAAAAACTTAAATGAGTTTATTCAATCGTCTGTCAAATAAATCATACTGTATGTCCGGTAACGATCACAGAAATATACTATTAACTTCAAGCAATTTTCCAAGGGGATCAGCTTCTGCAAATTACCTTAATCTCTTTTGCCGGGGAGTCGTTCTTTCAGGCAGAAGCATTGAGGTATTCCTTCTGAAAGGATTTTTTCTGGGGGGTCGAAAGACCAGTGACACAAGAAGAAACTTAACAAATTACGGGGTTAAGTATACTTATTTGAATTTTGTTAACAGGCCTCCAAGCAACTTCCTTAAGTTATTCGGCGATATCTATGCTTTCTTCTGCCTCGCCCTATTGCTGTTTTCTTTTGTGGGACGACGAAAACACACAACGATTTTTGCCTACAACAATGAACTGTATCACAGTATCCTGTTAAATTTCTTCAGTAAACTTGCAGGAATAAAGGTAGTAACTTTTATTCCGGAGTACTATGACATTTCCGAATTCTCAGGAAGCCTTACCCAAAAACTAAGATGGTATGGCTTTCTGTTAAATTTCCATTATATTAACAGGCTCTCTGACCGGCTGATAGTCTTCAGCAGTTTC
>DAIUKI010000190.1:0-5836 GCA_036848255.1 Bacteroidales bacterium
CCCCCGGTTGCACCGGGGGTTATTAACATACCGCCGCTAAGCGGCGAGAAGTCCCGTTGGGACAATCAGTCTTTGAAAGATCAATAATAATAAAATATGCCCTATAAGGCCCCCTAGATTAATAAGGTGTGTATAAAGGGTAGCCCCTAAATGGAGTTTTATTAAGTCCCCCTTAGGGGGATTTAGGGGTTATTTATTTTGTCATATTGACATAATTCTCCTTCAAAATGATGTCAAAAAGTCAAATCCATCCAATGGCAAACAAATTGCATAATTCAGGAGTTGCCGGGTGCCGGGTGCACATGTAACAAGTAACAAATAACTTTAACTAATATTAGACGATTAAATATTCAGAATAATGAACTTAAACAACTTCACTCTTAAAGCTCAGGAAGCCGTTCAGAAAGCTTACCAAATCGCCGATTCAAAAGGCCAGCAGGCAGTTGAATGCGCCCATCTGCTCTATGGCGTGATAAGTGAAGCCGAAAATATAACCGACTGGCTCTTCGGTAAGATAGGTGTCAGCAGCGCCTCCGTCCTTAAAGACATTGAAAAACTCCTCGATACATATCCAAGGGTTACCGGAGGTGAACCTTACCTGTCATCCGGTGCATCGGAGGCCTTGAGAAAAGCTAATGACAATGCTTCAAGGATGAAGGACAAATTTGCCACCACCGAACATATCCTGATGGGAATCCTTGACACACCGGACAAAGCTTCACAGATACTTAAGGATTACGGAATAACAATGAAGGACCTTAAATCGGCGGTCACTGAACTCAGAAAGGGTGCAACAGTTGAAAATCCCACCTCAGAGGAGACTTTCAACTCATTGAACAGATATGCAATAAACCTGAATGAAAGAGCAAGGACGGGCAAGCTTGATCCTGTCGTGGGACGCGATGAGGAGATAAGGCGGATACTACAGATACTTACCCGGAGAACAAAGAATAATCCTGTTATGATAGGCGAGCCCGGAGTTGGAAAAACTGCGATCGCTGAAGGACTTGCTCACAGAATAATAAGAGGCGATGTCCCGGAGGATCTTAAGTCAAAGACAATATACTCGCTTGATATGGGTGCGCTTATTGCCGGCGCAAAATACAAGGGGGAATTTGAGGAGAGACTGAAATCGGTTGTAAATGAGGTCATCTCATCAAACGGGGAGATCGTCCTTTTCATTGATGAGATCCATACTCTGGTTGGCGCCGGAAAATCAGAGGGTGCAATGGATGCCGCCAATATCCTTAAGCCTGCGCTTGCAAGGGGTGAACTCAGGGCAATAGGCGCCACAACTCTTGATGAATATCAGAAGTATTTTGAAAAGGATAAGGCCCTTGAGAGACGCTTCCAGGTTGTGATGGTCGATGAGCCCGGAAGGGAGGATTCGATCTCGATCCTTCGCGGGATCAGGGAGAAATATGAAACTCATCATAAAGTTATAATAAGGGACGAAGCAATTATAGCCGCAGTTGACCTGTCGACCAGGTACATCACTGACCGGTTCTTACCTGACAAGGCAATAGATCTTATTGATGAGGCTGCTTCAAGGCTTCGTCTGCAGATGAATTCGGTTCCCGACGAGATCGATGAAGTAACAAGGGCCATTACAAGACTCGAAATTGAAAGGGAGGCCATAAAAAGAGATGGTGACACAGCCAAGGAACATCAGATTTCTTCGGAACTTGCTGAACTGCAGGCTGAAAAAGATGGATTAATGGCTGCATGGAAGGGAGAGAAGGAAATAATAGAGAAGGTACAGGAGAAAAAAGAGGAAGTTGAATCTCTCAGGTTTGAAGCGGATCAGGCTGAACGGAAAGGCGACTACGGAAGGGTTGCTGAGATTCGTTATGGCAGGATAATCGGACTTGAAAAGGAGATCGATAATCTGAAAGAACAGATCGAGCAGAAAAGGAGTAAGGGTTCCCTTGTCCAGGAAGAAGTAAGATCGGAAGATATTGCAGAGGTGGTTGCAAAATGGACGGGTATTCCCGTATCGAGAATGCTTGAAAGTGAAAAGGAGAAGCTTCTCAGGCTCGAGGACGAACTGCATAAAAGGGTCGTCGGCCAGGATGAAGCAATAACTGCTGTCTCTGATGCAGTAAGGAGATCACGAGCCGGCCTTCAGGATTCAAAAAGACCGGTCGGATCCTTTATCTTCCTTGGTACCACGGGGGTTGGCAAAACCGAGCTTGCCAGGGCCCTCGCTGAATTCCTCTTCAATGATGAGAACCTTCTCACGAGGATCGACATGTCGGAGTACCAGGAAAGACATTCTGTTTCAAGACTTATTGGCGCACCTCCGGGATATATCGGCTATGAGGAAGGCGGACAGCTTACTGAAGCGGTCAGACACAAACCATATTCCGTCGTTTTGCTCGATGAGATCGAGAAAGCTCATCCCGACCTCTTTAATCTTCTTCTTCAGGTTCTTGATGACGGACGGCTTACCGACAACAAGGGAAGAACAGTCAATTTCAGGAACGTTATCATCATCATGACCTCAAACCTGGGGTCAGATATGATAAGGGACAGGATGGATAAATGGGATAACAAAATGCCTGAAAAAGAAGAGGAGTCGCTGAGAAGGGACTTATTCAATCTTCTCAGAAAATCGCTCCGGCCTGAATTTCTAAACAGGGTGGATGAGATTGTAATGTTCAAGCCTCTTAATCAGGACCAGATAAGGGAAATTGTTGTCATCCAGTTATCCCATGTCAGGAAAGTCCTTGAAAACAACGACCTGAAGCTGGAGGTTTCAGTTAGTGCCATCGACTGGCTGGCTGAACACGGTTATGATCCGCAATCCGGTGCACGGCCTGTCAAAAGGTTGATCCAGAAGGAAATCATAAACGAATTGTCAAAGGAAATAATATCAGGAAAAATTCAGAAGCAAAGTACAGTTACGGTTGATGTCGACAAAGACAGGCTCGTTTTTGGAAGCAGAACTGACTAAACTCCGCTGGCGCAGTCACTGATTATGGCGCTGGCGCGAATTTGCAATTCGTGACGAATGTTTATAAGCACGGATTGCAAATCCGCGCTAGCGAATAGTGCGTCGGCCTGCGCCTTAATCACCTGAACGACCTTATACATGCATTCATGTCATCGTAGATCTCAAATATCGTATGAAGGTGGAGAGTGTGAAACAATTCAGTTGTCCTGGCCTCGGGATTGACAAATTTAAGCATTCCGAAGTTGTTTTTGGCAGCCTTGTGCAGGAAGAGGAAACATGCAAATCCTGAACTGTCAATGTATTCTACCCCCTTCAGATCAATTATTACCTTTGAATTCGGATTATCAAAAACCTTATTGACACCATCCTTTATTTCATCAATGGTGGTAGCATTTATCTTATTGACTGAGAATGTAATAATGTCAATTTTATCCCTCTTTTCTATATTGATCATTTCAGTCATTATTTTAAGTGATTGATCAGCGAATCAAGTTCTTCCAAAGCACTTTTCGTATCATCTTCAAACCTCTGGATATATGACCCGTACATCCCGTTGTTTTTCCCTGAAGCTGCCTGGATCTCAAATGTTTTGAGCATATTGGCAAGGCTGTCCATTCCCATAATCGCCACCGACGATTTGGCCTTGTGAGCCAGATTGCCCAGGGCTGAGTAATTCTTTTCTTCGAGAAATACTTTCAATTCATGATTGAATTCGGCAACCTGGTCCCTGAACAGTCCGACCAGCTCCTTTAAAAGGGTTGCATCCCCGCCGGCTACCATTTCAAGGTATTCGGTATTTATATACTTGTGTTCCATTACTTAAAGGTCCGTAAAATCTCTTTCTTCAGATCATTGTATATAACAGATTTAATGCATTTTTATTTTACAGAGATTGGTTAATATAGTGTTGAATAATCCTTTTGGTATAGTGAAATATATTCTATTTTTATCAGTTAATAATCTGTTACTGGTTACTCGTTACTGGTTACCGGGTACTGGGTTTTGAACAAGCAACCAGCAACAAGCAACTAGCAACCAGCAACATCATAATATTTTACTTATTTTCTCCATCAATGAAGGATACAGTCTTTACAAAATTCCACAGGGAAGCGGGAGCCAGAATGGTTCCGTTTGCAGGGTTCAATATGCCCGTGGAATATTCAGGTATTAATGAGGAACATATAGCCGTCCGTGAGAGTGTCGGTGTATTTGATGTATCACATATGGGCGAGTTCTGGGTATCAGGACCTTCGGCCCTGAAATTCCTTCAGTATATAACATCAAATGATGTCTCTGCCCTATGGGATGGTAAAGTGCAGTATTCATGCTTTCCCAACGGCAGGGGAGGGATAGTTGATGACCTCCTCATTTACAGGTTCAGCAACGATAAATACCTGCTTGTCGTAAATGCGGCCAATATTGAAAAGGATTGGGACTGGTGCGTCTGGAATGCCGCAAAATTCGGTATTGAACCGGGAAGAGACCTTATAAATGCCTCGGATGATATCGCCCAGCTCGCAATCCAGGGCCCGTTTGCCCTTAAAGCGATGCAGAAGCTTACACATGCTCCTGTATCAGAAATGGAATTTTATTCATTCAGGATAATAGAATTCGCAGGAATAAAGGATGTTATCTTTTCCACAACCGGCTACACCGGTGCAGGTGGATGCGAAATTTATGTCAGGAATGAAGAGGGTATAAAATTATGGAACGCAGTTTTTGAAGCCGGAAAGGAGTTCAATATAAGGGCGGTCGGTCTCGGGGCCAGGGACACTCTGCGGCTTGAGATGGGATTCTGCCTTTATGGTAACGATATTAACGACACAACCTCACCGATTGAAGCGGGATTGGGATGGATAACCAAATTTACTGACAACAAGGATTTTATAGATAAAAAACTTCTTCTGAAACAGAAGGAGGAAGGGGTCGACAGACGACTTAAGGGTTTTGTAATGATCGACCGCGGAATACCACGCCAACACTATGAGGTTGTCGATGCGAACGGAGTTATTATAGGAGAGGTAACATCAGGAACCATGTCGCCAATGATGAAACAGGGGATCGGTATGGCTTATTTGAATAAAGGCTTCTGGAAAGCAGATACTGAAATATTCATCAGGATAAGAAACAAGGACCTTAAGGCAAAAGTTGTGAACCTGCCTATTTATAATAAATGATAATAAAAAGGGATCTCGAAACCTGTTTTTCCCCAGCCTTGTATGAACCTGAAAGGCATGTTGGTTCGATAGTCGTTGTTATCGACATTCTTCGTGCCACATCAGCAATATGCGCTGCATTTGAAAATGGTGCAGAATCAATAATACCTGTTGCAACAGTTCCCGAAGCAAGGGATTATAAGGAAAAAGGCTACCTTGTGGCAGCAGAAAGGGATGGCTATGTGCTTGATTTTGCTGATTTTGGAAATTCCCCATTTAATTTCACCTCCGAAAAGGTGGCTGGAAAAACAATAGTTTACAGCACCACAAATGGAACCGGAATTATAAAAATTGCTTCTGACGCCGGGTTTATTATCATTGGTTCTTTTCTTAATATCACCGCAGTTACATCATGGATCTCAAAGCAGGAAAAGGATGTGGTCCTTTTCTGTGCAGGATGGAAGAACAGGTTCAATCTCGAAGATACTATCTGTGCCGGGGCTTTCGCAGAAAGGCTGATTTCGACATCGCTCTATTCGACAATGTGCGATTCAACCCATGCTGCCGTTGATCTATGGTCGATTGCAAAAAATGATCCATTCGGCTATATCGAAAAAGCAGCCCAAAGGTCAAGGCTCAGGGATAAAAAGCTCGATGACTGTATCCCATTCTGCCTGACGATGGATTATACAACAAAGATACCGGTGATAAGAGACGGCATACT
>DAIUKI010000191.1:0-5829 GCA_036848255.1 Bacteroidales bacterium
ATGGAGCATGCAAGTTATAAAAAACTAACTTTATAATTGAAACCATGTGTTATTTAGCATTTCAGGGCTGGTGTTATTTAATGATTTTTAACACCTAACCGGATTAAATAAGACTTTAGATATCACCCTGCAAAGCATTTTAATTATAAGCGCATAAACACATCACCTGGCTACTTTGACGCACATTAACCGACTTTGATCGCGGATCAGGAGCCTGCCGTTCGCAAGAGCCAGGGGAGCCCAGTTCTGGGTGGGAAATCTTTGATCGCCAGAGTCTCCTTTTAGTAGTTCAGATGTTGCAACCGGCTTAAAGGCTGAAGGATCAGGTTCAACAAGATACAACTTGCTTGCTCCATCAGTAATAAACAGTAGTCCATCTGCCAGAATTATACCGCCCTTATCAAACAGAGGAGTCCTCCTGGTGATCCATTTGACCTCACCGTCCATACTCATACAAACAAGTCCATCTTTTCGCTCGTTTGTAGAATACTGGGCATAAAAATGGCCGTTAACTAATACCGGAGGTTGCGTATGAGCACCAAAATCAGGGTTTTTAAACAGTTCGGTAACGCTGTAGTTTCCCTCGGCTTTCTTTTCAATTTTGATCATTGCAGCCCCGGCGTTGTATCCGCCTGTTATAAGAACCCTTCCCTCACCGGCATCAACTGCACCTGGTACCGGAATTCCGCACTGCCAGTTTGTATATTCCCAGATGATTTTCCCTGTATTCGGTTCAATTCCGACCACTTTCCCGCCGCTTGCACTTTCTCCGCGACCGGCAGAAGCAGTAATCATCACCAAATGGTCCTCTTTACCAACTTTAACGATCTCAGGAGTGACATATCCTACAGGACCGAGAGACTTTGTGGCCCACTTTACATTTCCGGTAAGCTTGTCATAAGCCACAACACCCGCCTGAGGAGCCTGCGAGGCCACAATAACCAAGTTATTGAAGACCAGGGGACATTGAGTGATTGCCCATTTTGGAATTGCACTGCCTCCGTAATCGGTCCAGATGTTCTTATTCCAGATAGGTTTATGAGTATTTATATCAGTGCAGTAAAGATTCCCGTATGGACCGCATGTATAAATCCGGTTCCCATCAATGGCAGGTACACTTCGCGAGCCGGGAAACATTACAGATCCGGGAGCCGGATAACCAAAATTCCACAGTTCTTTTCCGCTGGCAAGGTCAAAGCATCTGAGATTATCGCCGACCTTATCATCCCTGTCGAGCAGATAGACCTTACCTTCCTTTACAACAGGCCCGCCAAAACCGATACCTACATTAACTGTCCATTGGACCTCCGGGCCTTGCTGAGGCCATGTCCGTAATATGCCTTTCTGATCTGATGCGCTGTTTCTTTTAGGTCCCAGATACTGGGGCCAGTCCTGGGCGCTGACATTGGCGATTCCGGCTAAAAGTAAAACCGCAGTAATAAAGATCCTCGTCCTTTTCATATTAATTACTTTTTCCATTTTTATTTTAAAATTTATTATACAATTAATTGTGAATCCGTTCATCCGGATAAAAAATCCTCAAAATTTAATCATTCAGCTCATTTTAGGGTTATTTATAACCGTTAAAAAGAAAAAACAATGACTGATCACGAAAAAACCTTAGCGGTTAATCAAATTTGCAGTCTTAAAATTTCCAGCTTAACGTTGTCCCAAACATTAATGGGCTGCCTGGTATTTGTGTCGGGGCTCCAAATAAGCTACCAGTATTTCCGGCACTGATAATGTATTCTTCTCCCAACAGGTTATTTCCCCAAAAAGCAAGTGTGATTTTTTTATATTCAATTCCTCCCCTGAAATTCAGCAGGCCATAGGCATCTTGTTCCAATCCGGGGGTGTTGGCATCTTCAAAAAAGACTTTTGTTTTGTAAGAGTAGGAAGGATTTCCAAAAAGAAATGCCTCATCAGCTATTTCAACCCTTGCATTCAAACCAAATGCAAAACTGTGCGAAGGTGTAAGCCGGAACATGTTATTGGCGTATTCCTGTTCATCTCCATCAACATCTTTATCTGCAAAACGGGTATGGATGTATGCATAATTTCCAAAAAGATTCAATCCCTTTAGAAGTGCATATTTAATATTCGCTTCAGCCCCAGAACCATCCGCTTTACCTCCATCCTTAACAATATAGTTGAATTCTCCGGTACCGGCATCTGCTACCCAGGCTGTTGTCTGGAAATTAGAGTAACCGTAATAAAAGAGGCCAAGATCAAACCATAAACGCTGTTGAATGGCGGTTTTAAATCCGAGGTCGAAACTATTTACAATTTCGGCATCCAGTATCTGTTCTTCACCTGCTGAAGTGAACTGAAGAACTTTTGGCCGGCGCCCTTTAGAATAATTGGCAAAAACATTTGTGTTTTCATTAACTGAATATTTGAGACCTCCTCGCCAGGTAAAAGCAATGTCTTTAGTACTGATTTTATTTTCACTGACAGGCTTGAAAAACAGGTTAGGATAGTTGCCGGTCAGGAATCCAAGTGTTGAGGGGCCGCCTCCTGTCATCTGCGCACTATTAGTCAGGGAGATCCATTCGTTAATTACACGGAAACCTGCAGTAATGCTTAATTTATTTGTTAACTGGTAGTTGGCATCAGCAAATCCTTCAAGAGCCTGATTGATAGCCTTGTTATTATTTTCTTCCTGATGATCGGTAACAAGTGGAAGTCCGGCCAATGGACCTAATTGTGGATCGGGAGGAAGGTTGGTTACAGGATTTGGACGACCATCGGGCGTTACAAGGTATCCGGTATTGAAAAACAGATGGAACATATCCTGCTCGTTTGGAGAAAACCAGTAATCCTGGATTGCCTCCTCCCTCCAGTAACTTCCCCCAATACTTCCGTTAAGTTTGTTTCTTACCGAATAATTGTACCTGATTTCCTGGAAAAACTGTCCGGTTCCGTTATCTTCACTCATATCAATTGCAGCTGCTGCAGTTCCGTCTCCATCCCAGCGTGAATACGAAGCAATTTTACGGTAAGAACTTATTGAAGTAAGGTAATTATTCTCATTAAATGAATGTTTCACAGTCAGGGTTACATCAAACAGATCCCTCTGAATTGCAAGATTTTCGCCCTGTTCTAGCGATGCAACATAACCAAATGGATTTGTGCTGCTTTCTGTGTTAGGGTAGCTCATACTCATAAACCCAAGTCCGGGATAATCATCCTTCTGATAGTTAAGCACAAAATCTATATTATTCCTGGGATTGGGTAAATAACTAGCCGAAAACCTGCCAGCCCCTGTGTTTTTTCCGTTTAATTTTCCTTTAAAAGTGTTTTGTATATACCCATCCTGAAAATCATATAATCCGGCAACACGAAAATGCAGTTTGTTTTTAATGACAGGGATATTTAAGGCTCCTGTCAGTTCCCTTTGATTTAAATTTCCGATACCTGCAGTGATAAAACCGTTGAAATCCCCAGTTGGTTTTTTACTTATATAATTTATTGCACCTATTACTGCACCTCTTCCAAAAAGTGTGCCCTGAGGACCTTTCAGTACGTCGACCTGCTGCATATCGAAGAGTTCAACAGTTGCTCCCTCCGCACGGCTTACTGGCACATTATTATAGAATACTGATATACGTGGCTGGGCAGCAGGACTTACCTCATCACTTGTAAGTCCCCGGATGACAAAACTGGGACGATTGGGTCCCTGCATTCTGACCAGTAAACCTGGAACAAATTCTGAAAGTTCATCGAGTCCGGAGATATGGTTGGATTCAATAAACCTGGCATTGATAGAACTTATGGTTATAGGGACATCCATAATTTGCTGCTCCCTTTTCTGCGCTACTACCGTGACACCATCCAGTTTAATCTCATCGGCCGATAATGTCAGATCCAGATAATTCTGACCCGGCTTAACATCAAAATCAATAATTATGGTTTTGAATCCAACAAATGAAGCCTGGACTTTTAAAATACCCGTCGGAATCTGGTCAAAAAGATATTCACCTGCTTCATTTGAATTGACTCCATATTTAGTGCCCAAAATAATTACGCTTGCTCCTGGAAGAGTATTATTATTTGTATCCAGAATTTTTCCGTGCAAGCTATTTTTTTGTACTTGTGCATTAGAAGTAAATATGATAATTAAGAATAGTAAAACTGATAATGTTTGTTTCATAATGGAAAATATTTTGCTAAGTAATGAGGTAAAAAAACGGCATCTCCTTATTGAAAACCACCCACTTCCAACCCAATCTTATGAAAAATAAAAGGAGGAGATGCCGCAAAACCAGGAACCCGAACCAATTTAAGAGGCTTATATTAAAATCATTTTGCTTTAATATTGTAAGCCATCAAAGCATTGCTGTGTCTCATATAGAGAATTCCGTTGTGTATCACCGGGTGTGCCCAGAATGGTCCGGCGTCGCCCTGAGTGATCTTGAAGCTGCTCACAAGGTCGAATTTTTCAGGATTAGCCTTCAGAAGACCCACGTTTCCGCTTTTTTCATCATAAATGTAAAGCATACCTTCGGCGGATATAATGGAGCCTTTATTATTCCAATGTTCTTCCCACATTTTCTTGCCTGTGTTCCATTCTATGCAGCACCAGTTTCCGTTACTGTTATTAAGCCAGTTTGCGCCATAAATATAACCGTTTATGAGAACTACACCTCCATGATGAACATCGAGCACATCGTCCGTCCAGGCAACAGATGCGCTTTTGCCGTCCTTAGCTATATCGATCATCATACCTCCGGTATCATACCCACCTGTTACATACACTCTGCCATTATTGAATATCGGTGTTACACATTTGATCAGGTCTCTTCCCCCATCTCTCGGTAAATGAGCCACTTTCCAGAGAATTTGGCCATTTGAAGGATCTACAGCAAAGACATGACCCAATGAGACGTTTATGATCATTTTCTTTCCTGCATAGTTAATAAGGAGAGGCGAAACATAGCCAGGCTTGTCACCTAGACTTGCAGATTTCCACATTAGACTCCCGGTTGTTTTATTAAGGGCTATTGTCATTGTCTCAGGTCCCCCGGGCGAATAAAACACTTTGTCGCCATCGATCAGCAGCGATTCTGCTATACCCCAGCTTCCGTATGTTCCCTTGTGAAGCTCGCTGGCTTTATACGACCAGATAATTTTGCCGGAATTCCCGTCGACACATGCAAGATCACCATATCCGCTCGTACAGTAAACCCTGTTGCCTTCTACAGTAGGAGTGGCCCTGCTTTCCGGATTGGACTGTGTCCAGGCCCTGCCAAATACGGTTTGCCACAAAATTTTTCCGTTCATATCCAGAGCATAGAGGATATCATCTTTACTGCTGAATCCTGTGGTAAATATTTTATTAGTACCAAATGAAACCGATGAGTGACCCCTGCCAAGATCAGTATTTGACCATAGAAGGGCCGGTCCGTTTGCGGGCCACGATTTTAAAAGTCCTTTTTCTGCTGATATCCCGGTGCGGTTCTCCTCACGCCATTCGCTTATTTCCTGGGCTCCGGTTAAACCTGAAACCATTGAAAAAATGATAATTGTAGAAATTGCATTTTTCATTATTAATAAGTTTTTGTGAATAGTGAGTTCAATTTAAAATATAACAATTTTGAACCGGCAAATATCAGAAAATCAAATCTTGAAAAGAACAGGAATATGTTAAAAAAGTAAAAAAGCCTCTTAATCACCAAAAAGGATTGAATTAAGGGATATAGTAATTTATAACGTTTTGTCGGGTTGACAACTTAATATATTGACTTAGTGAATCTTAGTGCCTTAGATGCTTAGTGGCATTTTTTTGCAGCCATGACGCAAAGAAACCAAATTACAAAAAAAATACTA
>DAIUKI010000192.1:0-5766 GCA_036848255.1 Bacteroidales bacterium
GGATATGATCCGAAATCCAGATCGAGCATGGTACCCTGGGCCCCCTCGGCAAGAACTTTCTTCCCTGCTGATGCAAGATTGTTGATCAGATACTCTGTATTTTCAATCCTGAATTTCTTCATCAGTTCAATCCCGTCGAACCAGCCCTTTTCGTACTCCTTAAGGTCAAATTCGAAACCGTAATTTTTAAGTATGGAAAGATGGCTCGCCGTATGCTCATTGTACATCTGCATGAAATCGTTATGCAGGATTTCCCCGGCTCTCAGTCCGTTACGGCTCGCCTTGTCAGTGTATGCTGGTCCGATGCCCTTCAGGGTCGATCCTATCTTAAGGTTTCCCTTCTGCAGTTCATAGGCTGCATCGAGGATCCGGTGAGTAGGAAGAATTAGGTTCGCTCTTGCCGAAATGACCAGCCTTCTTACAAGTTCTTCCACCGGTGGTCCCAGTTCTTCAATCTCCTTTTTAAAAACCGCAGGATCAAGGACCACTCCGTTGCCGATAATGTTCAGTTTATCAGGATGAAAAATGCCTGACGGGATCAGATGAAGAACATGCTTGATATTATTGAATTCAAGTGAATGTCCTGCATTCGGACCGCCCTGGAAACGTGCCACTACATCATAGCCGGGAGAGAGGGCATCTACGATCTTTCCTTTCCCCTCATCACCCCATTGAAGGCCTAATAATATATCAATCTTCATATTAAAACCTCAGGATTTTTAAAAACAAATTCGAAGTTACAAAATAATACGGCTGAAAATAGCGTTGATAATAATATGTTAATAACTGCAGGGGAAATCTGGCAGCAAATTTGTTAACACTTAAAACAATTCATAAAAGTTCTGAAAAGAATTCAGTTATTTTTTAAACATAAGAAAATGAAAAAATCGGTGGTTATATTCCTGCTCTCAGTGATCACATTTACATCATTTGCACAAACTGACGATGATGTGGCACCTGAGAAAAACGTCCTGAAAGTAAATACACTTGCTTTGATAATCGGAACAGGCACTGTTTTTTATGAACGCAAAGTAAGTGAGCTGGTAGCCGCCCAGATGGGTGTGGGCTATATGAATTATAATTTTGGAGATTCAAAATTCACCGGGCTTATATTGACCCCGGAGTGCAGGCTTTATGTAAGGAAAAATGCTATAGATGGATTCTACATTGCCCCATATCTGAGGTACAGCCAGTATAAATACAAGAATGATGAAGGTACGAATGAGGGAGGCTTTACATCCATGGGAGGTGGCGCTGCATTCGGAATGCAATGGATCATGAAAAAGGGATTTACGATGGATCTGTTCTTTGGAGGCCATTATACTGATGGCAGTGTAGATATACAATCGGGCGATGAGCCAACTGATATAACAAAAATTGAAGGTTTTAAAACCAGAGTGGGATTTGCCATCGGTTTTGCATTTTAAGAGTCAATGTCTGAAAAAAAAAGGGGTTCTGGGAGACCCCTTTTTTATTTTTTATCCTGTTCACTCAAATTACCATAGATATACAGAGAGTGATACTGGGGCTGAAAGCAGTACAGGCTACTGGCTGTGCGGATGATTTCCTCGATCCTGGGATCGCAGAATTCGATGACCTTCCCCGATTCGATATCAATAAGATGATCGTGCTGGCTGCACTGGTAAGCCCGTTCAAACTGAGCAATATTCTTCCCGAACTGGTGCTTTATAACCAGGTTGGAATCGAGAAGAAGATCGATTGTATTATAGAGTGTCGCCCGGCTCACCCTGTAGTTCTTGTTCTTCATGAAAATATAGAGCGATTCAACATCAAAATGACCGCTCCTTGAATATATCTCATCGAGGATTGCATATCTCTCGGGTGTCTTCCTGTGTCCTCTTTTTTCAAGATATTCAGTAAATATCTGCTTTACAGTTGACCTGGTATCATCGTTAATCATAATTGGTCTGAATTAAAATAATAACAAAAATAAGATTATTTTCTCAGAAACATCTGAAAGATGAAGAGCATGACCTATTCGGAAAAATCCTCAACCCTCTTGATGGTTTCTATTCCCCTGATATTGGATATTTTGAGGATCAGGTTGTTAAGATCTTGTGTGTGATGAACATACAGGTCAATTATCCCGTCAAAGATCCCGTCCCTGACGCTGATATTGATATTGGTCATATTGACTTTAAGCTCAGAAGAGATAATATTTGTCAGGTCATTGACAAGCCCGATCCTGTCCACGCCTGTCATGTTTATCCTGGCAAGGAAGGAGACAAGCTTATGTATCGCCCATCTCACAGCAATGATCCTGTTTCCCTCATTCGACATTATCCTGATGGCAACCGGACATTTAGGCTTATGAATGATGATGGAACCTTCTGGCGAACGGTACCCGATGACCTCATCGCCCGGGATCGGATTGCAGCATTTGGCAATTTCATATGACTGTCCTGCATTTTCAATATTTTCCCTTAGAAGGAACGGCGATGAAGTATCAATTTTATCGACCCTTACCTCTTCCTCTTCTTCCTTCCTCTCTTTTTTTGGTCCAAGCAGTTTAAGCTCCCAGTATTTAATTACGTTTTTTGCAGGGGATTTTCTGATGATTTTTTTAATGTTATCGAGGTTAATGGTTCCCAGCTCGATCCCGGAATATAGCTCATCCTTGTTCGGTGTATCAAACGACTGCATGAGCCTCCTGATAATCTCTGTATTGGGTGTCAGTCCCAGCTCGGCAAGCTTTATCTCAAGAATCTCCATACCTTTCTGGATCCTGTTTGTCGATTCAGTCTTGAGTGCACTTTTGATCGCCTCCTTGGCTTTCGATGTTGAGACAAACGAGAGCCATTCTTTTTCCGGCTTTGCGATATCCGAAGTGATAATCTCAACCTGGTCGCCGCTCATGAGTGTTGCGCTTATGGGATTCAGCTTGTAGTTTATTTTTGCCCCGATTGCCCTGTTGCCGATCTCCGTATGTATCTCGTATGCAAAATCAAGTGCTGAAGCTCCTTTTGGAAGGCTTACAAGGGTACCCTTCGGAGTGAAAACCATTATTTCCGAAGAAAACAGATTCATCTTGAACTCATCCAGGAACTCAATAGGATCCTCGAGTGGATTTTCGAGCATCATCTGGATATTTTTTATCCATTTGTCAAGCTCGGTTTCGGGTGAGTGGTCTCCCTTATATTTATAATGTGCGGCATATCCTCTTTCAGCTATTTCATCCATCCGCTTGCTTCTGATCTGTACCTCCACCCATCGGCCTTCCGGTCCCATTACCGTAACATGCAGGGCTTCATATCCATTTGGCTTGGGCCTGCTTACCCAGTCCCTGAGCCTGTCAGGCTTTGGAAGGTAAGAATCAGTTATATTCGAATAAATGTTCCAGCAGGTTGTTTTTTCAGGTATTCCTGGCAATGGCTCAAAAACTATTCTCACGGCCAGAACATCATAGATCTCCTCGAAAGGGACGTTCTTCGCCTGCATCTTCTTCCAGATGGAAAATATTGATTTCGGACGGCCGCTTATATCGAATTTAAGTTCTGCATCATTTAATTTGTTTATGATTGGCAGACTGAACTTGTTTATAAGTGCATAGTATTTCTTTTCCCCATGCTTCATCTTTGATGAGATCTCCTCATAGATGACAGGCTGCCTGTATTTGAAGCTCAGGTCCTCGAGCTCGCTTTTTATTGCATATAAACCGATCCTGTTGGCAAGGGGAGCATAGAGGAATATTGTCTCCCCTGCTACCTTCATCTTCTTGTTCTCGGGCATCGAATCGAGAGTTCTCATATTATGCAGGCGGTCGGCAATCTTTATAAGGATGACCCTGAGATCGTCAGACAGGGTAAGGAGCATCCTTCTGAAATTCTCAGCCTGCATCGATGAGGAGGTCCCCTTGTTATATGTGCCTGATATCTTTGTAAGACCGTCGATTAGAGAGGCTATCTTCGGTCCGAATTCCCTGTTTACGTCCTCAAGCGTGTAATCGGTATCTTCGACTGCATCATGAAGGAGGGATGTGGCAATTGATCTTGCACCGAGTCCGATCTCCTGGTTGACAATTTTTGCAACGGCTATCGGGTGGATAATATAAGGTTCCCCCGATTTCCGGCGCATGTTCCAGTGGGCCTTATTTGCAACATTGAACGCCTTTTCGATCAGCTCCCGGTCGCCAGGATTATTGCATCGTAAAAGATTGTTTATCAGCGAATCATATTCAGACTGAATATTGGTTATGTCCTCTTCATCAAAAATATCCTTGCTCCCCATAAAAACTCAAGTATCCTTTTTCGGTTAAACACAAAGATAACTTTATTGGATGAAATTTTTTAGCGGGATAATGAATTGTTGTTCATTGAAAAAAGAGAATGACCACAATTCATCTGGTTTTAATAACTGTAACTGTTCCTGTACGAATGATTTTCCTGCCCGAAGGAGCAGTTAATTTCAGGAACCATAAATAGACTCCCCGGGAAACAAAACTGCCTCCTTCCGAACCATCCCATGATTCATTGTAATCGATGGTTTCAAAAATGGTTTTCATTTGCTTGTCGGTGATTAAAAACTGGTAGCTTGATGGAGCAAATGTAATGACGGGTTTGAAATGGTCATTTTTACCATCGCCGTCAGGAGAAAAGATGTTGGGAACCGTAACGGTTTCCTCAATTGAAATGCATGAAGTATCTGAAACACTCTCTCCGGTAATTCCATACGGATTACCGGTTTCCGATGCTGAAACATAGAAACAAACCTCTCCGCTGGTCAGATTGTACATAATACCGGGTATGAAAATCGAATAAGTTGTATCGGTTGGTGTTGTAACATCTTTTTGAGCAAATCCGTTTCCTGTATCCATGTATATCCTGTAAGAAGCAACTGATCCGTTCCAGTCGCGATACCTGTTCCATTCCAGAATGATATCATTTCCAATAACCCGGGCCCTGAGATCCATATTTGAAGCAACATTGGAACCGATCACCCTGATATTGCATGAATTAACAGCTGAAAGCCTGTAGAACCAGACTGCATCCTCCTCTGCACTATTGTCGGTATATAATACTTTTTCACCGTCAGCCGCGGGTATCTGAGCTATCTGATTGAACTGACCTGAATATCCCTCCCTCCGGTCAAGAGCGAAAAGATCGATTTCCGAATCCGGATCGACAGAGAATGAAAGGGATATTCCCCCATTTTCAGTAACTGTGGCATAGTCCGCATTTATCCAGACAGGAGGTGTCTGCATCTTTGTGGTGAGACACGCCCTGTAAGATGAAGAATTCATTCCTCCGGCAATTTCCGCTCTTACTCTGAAACAGTACGAGGCGCCGATTGTGAAATTACTCAGGGTAAAGGTTGTGGTTTCAGGGGTTACACTTCCTTCTTCATTATAACTGCTTCCATTCACGGACATTAAAATTGTATATTCTGTTACAATTTGAGGAGAAGGAGGTGTGTACCTGCTCCACGAAATATTTATTTCCTTTTTGCAGGTATCAAGCTTTGTCTCCGCAAATACCGTACTTAAAATATTCGAGAGCTCGCTTACACATATAGGAGCCCTGAATGCTGCAATCCTGTACTGAAAACTTTTGTATTGAATTCTTGTATCAGAATAGGTTGTGGCTGAAGGATCCCAGATGGTATCGATTGCAAAGAAACCCGGATTACCAAGCCTGGTATCAAATAAATAAACTATATAAGCTGAGATACCGGATGAGGGGCTCAGGGTCCAGTTCAGCGATGTCGTTGATGTTTCAGGCAATACGGAAACAGATGTCAGCTGAGGAG
>DAIUKI010000193.1:0-5763 GCA_036848255.1 Bacteroidales bacterium
TGGCAAGAACACTGGTCAATTCTCCAAAGCTGTTGCTTCTTGATGAACCGATGGCCTCCATAGACGCAAGCCTCAGGGATGACATTAAAAGAACTCTTCGCCGGCTTAACAGGAACGGACTTACGATTATCCATGTTACACACGATTACAGGGAGGCTGTAAGTCTTGCTGCCAGAGTTGGGGTTATCCATAACGGCCACATAATCCAGGAAGGCCCGCCCAATGAGGTATTCAGCAAGCCAGTGAACAAATTTGTTGCAAGATATGCCGGGATAAGGAACTTTTTCAGGATAAGGTTCCGGAGGGATGGCGATTGCTGGAATGCTCTTTGTGAGGGAGGGACGGTTTTCAGAATTTCCGGAAACAACTTCCCGGAAGAGGGTCTTATGATCCTTAAAAGCGATGACATTAAAATAAGCAATAGCGAACCTTCTGCAGGATCCGACAATCTTTTTAATGGTGTAGTCAGGGAAATTAGTCCGTCAGAATATGGAATGGAAGTAACCATCGATGCTGGTGATATATTCTATGTTGATTTACCGGTTTGTGATTTTAAGTCCCTGCAGATCCGGGAATCATCCAATATATGGATAACTTTCCCTAAAGAAGCTGTAATCGCCCTTCCGGGATCCGGCTGAGGGAATTACTGGCGCTAGGGTAAGGGGTGGGTTAATTTTTATAATAACAAATATTTATAGTGCAATCTATGGAAATGATCTCTTTCGAACAAGCCCTGGATATTGTGATGAGCACCAGCTTCAGAACGGGTACCGAAGCCATTTCATACTCCGATGCATTGAACAGGGTCCTGGCCGGGCATGTGGTCAGCGATATGGATCTTCCTCCGTTCAATAAATCCTCAGTCGACGGATTTGCATGCAGAAAGGCTGATATAGGAAATGAACTTGAGATCCTCGAGACAATTCCAGCCGGTAATTGGCCTTCCTTCCCGGTCGGCAGGGATCAGTGTTCCCGGATTATGACCGGTGCTCCTGTTCCCGACGGTGCTAATTGTGTTTTAATGGTTGAGGAGACTGAGATAATGCCTTCCGGAAAGATCAGCTTCATTGGATCTTTCAAAAAGGAAAACATTGCCATGAAAGGTGAGGATGTAAGAAAAGGAGAGGGGCTCCTCAGGGCAGGTAAAGTTATCAGGCCCCAGGATATAGCCGTGATGGCTTCCGTCGGACATGTTTCTGTTATGGTCAGTAAAATGCCAAAGGTCGCTGTTATAAGTTCAGGCAGCGAACTTGTTGAACCTGATAAAAAACCGGGGATATCTCAGATCAGGAACAGCAATGCGAGCCAGCTTATAGCCCAGGTGTCACGGGCAGGAGCATCCGGCAGATACTACGGTATTGCTCCTGATGACGAAACCCTTACGCTTTCAATTGTTGAAAAGGCTATAGCTGAGAATGACATGGTACTCATAACCGGTGGTGTCTCTATGGGTGACTTCGACTTTGTCCCTTCGGTACTTGAACGTGCCGGCGTGAAAATCCTGTTCACCAGGATCGCTGTCCAACCCGGAAAACCAACCACATTCGGACTCCATTCCAAAGCCGCGGTTTTCGGACTTCCGGGAAATCCAGTATCTTCGTTCGTTCAGTTTGAACTGCTCATAAGGCCTCTCCTGACGCAAATGATGGGTTGCGAATGGGAACCCTTGAGGATAAAACTACCAATGAATGAGCAGTTTACGAGAAAGTATGCTGACAGGATGGCTTTTATCCCGGTGAAGATCACCGGCGATGGATTTGTTTCACCGGTGGAATATCATGGCTCGGCGCATATTTCAGCCCTGCCTGAGGCTGACGGAATTATTGGAATGGCAGCCGGAAAAAAGTTTTTTGAAAAAGGGGAAATTGTAGGTGTTCGACAGATTTAACAGACGTATAAATTACCTCCGCATTTCGGTTACTGACAGATGCAACCTCAGGTGCCGTTACTGCATGCCCGAAGAAGGGATAAAACTTCTGAGACATGAGGATATCCTGACGTTTGATGAGATCACTGATTTCACAGGCGTAGCAGTTGCAAAAGGGATAACCAAGGTGAGGATCACCGGAGGAGAACCACTCGTAAGAAAGGGAATAGTCACTTTAGTGAGTATGATTGCAGCCATTGACGGAATTAAAGATCTGTCGATGACCACTAACGGAACACTCCTCGGACAATTTGCCGACGACATTCATAATGCCGGACTTCACAGGATCAATATCAGCCTCGATACAATTGATCCTGAAAAGTATTCTAATATCACAAGAAATGGCAACGTAAATGATGTTTTCAGGGGGATTGAAGCCGCAAAAAAGGCAAATTTGGTACCGGTGAAGATAAATTGCGTCATCAGAGAGTCAAAATCAGAAAAGGATGCCCTGGAGGTTGCAGAATTTTGCAGAGTAAACGGGCTGGGAATCAGATTTATAAAGGAAATGGATCTGAGCAGGGGTACTTTTTCAAAGGTGGATGGCGGTTCCGGAGGCAACTGTTCTGCCTGCAACAGGCTCAGGCTCACTTCCGACGGTAAGCTAAAACCCTGTCTTTTCAACGATGCCGAGTATGATATAAGAAAACTTGGATATGAAATGGCCATTAAAATGGCTGTCGAAATAAAGCCTGAACAGGGCCTGAATAATTTGAAAAATGGTTTTTATAATATAGGAGGATGATACAATGGATAAATTATCACATGTTGACGAAACAGGCAAAGCAGCCATGGTCGATGTCGGATCAAAGGATATAGAGCACAGAAGCGCAAGAGCTTCAGGTCATATCAAGCTCTCGGAGGAGACACTTACGCTTATTGCCGAAAACCTTGTAAAAAAAGGTGACGTGCTGACGGTTGCTCAGATAGCTGGCATAAATGCGGCAAAGGAGACATCGGCTCTTATTCCGCTCTGTCACAACATAGTTCTCGATCATATAAAGGTGGAGCTTTTTCCTGACGGATCGGGTATTGTTGCAGAAAGTGAAGTGCATTGCTCGGGCAGAACCGGAGCGGAAATGGAAGCTCTGACTGCCGTTAGTGTAGCGCTATTAACTGTATATGACATGTGCAAGGCTGTCGACAGGATGATGGTCATCGACAGGATCATGGTAACAGAAAAAACTAAAGGATGAACCTTCCTGAACGATTTGAGGTGCTGATTATTACACTGAGCGACCGGGCTTACAGGGGTGAATATCAGGATTTGAGTGGTCCCCTGATTAAGGAAAGGCTTTCAGAATTTTTTGCTTTTCACATGTGGGATTCCACAATTTGTACAGTACTTATTCCTGATGATGCCGGAATTCTGGAGGATAAAATAAGGGAAGCAAGGGAACGCACAGATTTCATCTTTACAACCGGAGGAACAGGGATCGGTCCACGCGATATAACGGTTGATACCGTCAGACCGCTCCTTAAGAAGGAGATCCCCGGGATTATGGAATTCATCAGGATTAAGTACGGAGCCGAAACACCAAATGCCCTGCTAAGCAGGGGAATAGCCGGCATTACAGGCAAAGCATTGATTTACACCCTTCCCGGTTCAGTAAGGGCAGCCGATGAATATATGACGGAGATATTAAAGACATTGAAGCATGCTGTTATGATGCAGCATGGGATCGACTCACACGCGAAACACTAATCAGTCAGCCGGTTAAGTGTATTTATGGTCTGAACGCCGACAACCCTGTCGTACCTGTCACGCGGATTCCTGTAATAAATAAGGACAGTATAATCGTTTTCCGTCTCATAATGGCTTCCCTCAAACCTTGTTGCTACATTTTCCTCGATCCCATCCTTCCTGAAAACATATTCATAATTGTACCAGCCCTGCTTTAGAAGCATTATGCACTCATAAGCGCCCTCCGATTCATTATAACTCATAACATTATTGCTGTCGAACGACCAGTTGCTAAGGGCGCCTGAAACATACATCCTGCCTCCCTCAACCGGATATTTTGAAGGGAGTGTAAAATATACGTAAACATAATCAGCATCGGTTTCGGGATTCTTCTCCTCCTGGACCGCAATAAAATATTTCCCGTTGAAATCCTCCCAATAAAAATAGGGCTTGAATTCCCTGTTATCGGATGGGAATAGATAAACATGATAATTGGAAATGAGATAATCAATATTCCTGACATACTGTGACTGGTACCTTATGCTTTTGATATCGAAATACCTGAATTCATTACCTCCCTGAAAGACATTCTTTTCGGATAATGAAATGTATTTAAGCTCATTGGCGCTGACAAACTCAGGTTTCAGGTTTCTTTTTGCATTATTCCATCTTCCGTTCTGGAGGATAAAAGCAAACACATCCCTGTAGGGATCATTGATTCTGACAGAGGAAATATCTACAGAAAAATCGATCTGTTGGCTTGTATTAATATCCGCAGTCATCCTTGGCCTGTGGGCCGAGATGTTTATTTTAGCACCATCCTCAGTTATTATGAAACGCTGTGAAATGATAGGATTTTCGGGTTCATTCATTGGGTGGACCAGCAAAATGTAGTTTCCTGACAGTTTAAGCTGCGCCCTTTCGTTCGGAAAAATGAGCTTGTAATGTGTATAATCAACCGTGGTGTTGAATGACGGTTTGTACTCTTCTATTGGATTCTCCGGAAATCCGCCTGTATAATCAGTATAAAAGATGTCGGATTTTTTCCATTCCTTGTCACAATGAACAAATGAATAATAAAAGTCTTCAATATTGTTGCCAAGAAGATCAAAATGCAAAACCAGCTTTTCGTTGCTATTAAGTCTGATGACAGGGTATGACAGGTTCCAACCCTCCTTGTAAAGCTGAACTGTTTTTATCTTATCATTGAAAACATGATTTGTAAATGCAAGAGTATCATTACCCTCCTGAGCTACAGGAAGTAGATCTATCAGAAGGACCATAAGCCAGCTTAAATACATCATTTGAAAATTATGGACGAATTTACATATAGCAGTAATTTATTCCATCATTTATATCATATTTCGTAAAATTTGACAAGCTATTTATACATTTGCGGTGCTGTTAATTAATTAGCAGCGCTCTGATCCTCAGGAATTATTTTAATAAGATCATTTTACAATGTCCAGATCAATAAAGCTAAAAAAAGGATTTGATATCCGGTTGGATGGTATTTCTCAAAAGAAGCTTGCCGGAACCGTCAGTCCTGTTTTGTTCGGCGTTAAGCCCATTGACTTTCCGGGGCTTATTCCAAAACTGGAGGTGAAACCCGGAGTAGAGGTCCTTGCCGGGACTCCGCTGTTTCATGATAAGCTGCGGCCGGAAATAAAATTCACTTCACCTGTCAGCGGCAAAATTGTTTCAGTTGAAAGGGGCGACCGCAGGAAATTACTTGAGGTAGTTATTGAAAGAGATGGCTCCGGATCGGTTGATTTCGGAAAAGCGGATACTGACAAAATATCAGCCGGGGAAATAAAGCGACATCTGTTGGAATCGGGCCTCTGGCCTGCACTAAGGCAGAGGCCATACCATGTTGTCGCCAATCCCGATAATCAGCCGAAATCCATCTTTATTTCATGCTTTGACACTTCACCTCTGGCTCCCGACTATAATTTTATACTTGAGAACACTTCCGTTTCCTCTTTCCGGACCGGAATAAGCGCCCTTTCAAAGCTGACCAGGGGAAAGATTCACCTGGTTCTGAAGGGGAATGATGCTGACAACAGGATTTTTGACGGTATCGATGGAGTTGAGAAATCATTCTTTTCAGGTCCTCATCCCGCCGGTAATGTGGGAGTCCATATCCATCATC
>DAIUKI010000194.1:0-5758 GCA_036848255.1 Bacteroidales bacterium
AGAAAAGAAGTAGGATCAATATTGCGCAATGTCTCATAAAGCATTCTCTGTAAGACAAAAGTAGCAAAATTAGTCTCAAGTTAAAAAGAAGTTAAATCAGGGATAGCTTATGCGCAAGTAATATTTTTTTGCGTTCTTTGTTACATTGATAATCAAACAGCAACAGTTATGAATTCAATCCGGGGCAACTTCCGTCGTCTAAATACAATAGCCGGATGGGTTCTTTTCGCAGTTTCAACGGTCGTGTACCTGCTCACTCTCGAACCAACGGTGAGTTTCTGGGATTGCGGGGAATTCATTCTCTCATCGTTCAGGCTTCAGGTTGGTCATCCTCCCGGAGCTCCACTCTTTCTTATGATAGGACGTATTGCCACTTTGTTTGCCCTGGGAGATGTATCGAAGGTGGCACTGATGATGAATGCGCTGTCGGCGTTATGCAGCGGTTTTGCCATTATGTTCCTTTTCTGGACAATAACTCATCTCGTAAGGAAAATTTATAGCGACGGCGATGAAACAGTATCCGCTCATATACCCGCAATACTGGGAAGCGGAATTATCGGTGCCCTCGCTTACACCTTTTCAGATACTTTCTGGTTCTCGGCAGTCGAAGGTGAGCTTTATGCCCTTTCATCCCTTGTAACCGGACTTGTTTTCTGGGGAATGCTTAAATGGGAGGAAGAAGCAGATAAACCTTATTCCGGAAGGTGGATTATTCTGATCGCATATATCATGGGGCTCGGGCTGGGTATTCACAGGCTTAACCTGCTGGTTCTCCCTGTCCTTTTCTTTGTGTTTTATTTCCGCAAATATGAAGTTACAACCATGGGGATAGTAAAGACACTGCTCCTTGCCGTTGTGATATTATATCTGATGGTCTTCGTTCTCATTCCAGGAGTGCCGAAGGCCGCCGGTTGGTTTGAGCTTTTCTTCGTAAATACAATTGGAATGCCCTACAACAGCGGGCTGATTTTCTTCTTAATTGTTCTGACTGCGGCGCTTGTCGTGGGTATCAGGTACTCACTTAAGAGCGGGAGGATCATAATGAACTATGCGATAACCGCCATTGCCGTTATTATAATCGGATATTCATCCTACGCAATGATAATGATCCGGTCATCTGCAAGGCCCCCAATGAACCAGAATAATCCTTCTGACATCTTTTCGCTGTCGTATTACATAAACATGGAGCAGTATGGAAGCTCACCGAAAGTTTACGGACACTATTACAGCGCTCCGATTGTCGATGTGAAAAGAGTTGTTGCCGGATACAACAAAGTCGACGGCAAATACGAACCCTATTTCCGTCCGGAATATGAGTACAAGGAAGAATTCATGACAATATTCCCCAGGATGTACAGTTCCGATCCTGAACATGAGAAAGCCTATCAGTACTGGGGAAAGATCAAGGGAAGGAGGTATACCGTCACCTCCGGCTCGGACAAGGAAATAATCGTTTGTCCCACATTTGGTGAGAATCTCAGGTATTTCTTCAGGTATCAGACCGGATTCATGTATCTGCGGTATTTTATGTGGAATTTTGCCGGCAGGCAGAATGACAGTCAGGGCAACGGGAATCCTATCCAGGGTAACTGGATCAGCGGTATTGATTTCATTGATGAAGCTAGGCTGGGCAGCCTCGATAAGATCCCGGGCGATCTCAGGGAGAATCCGGGCAGGAATACTTATTTCTTTCTTCCTCTCCTTCTGGGTCTTGCAGGAGTTATGTGGCAGTACAGGAAAGACAGGAAAGGTTTCTGGCTCGTATTATCTTTCTTTTTAATGACAGGAGTGGCAATAATATTTTACCTGAACCAGTATCCGAATCAGCCAAGGGAACGTGACTATGCATATGCCGGGTCGTTTTATGCCTTTTCGATCTGGATCGGACTGGGATTCATGCTTATTTATGAATTTATCAGAAAATTCATTGGTGAAAAGCTATCTGCACCAATAGTTTTTATAGTCCTTCTCCTGGCTGTTCCCGTACTGATGGCCGCACAGAACTGGGACGATCATGACCGGTCTGACCGTTATACGGCACGTGATATCGGAGCAAATTATCTCCTGTCGTGTGCTCCGAACAGCATTCTGTTTACCTACGGTGATAATGATTCATTCCCGGTGTGGTATGTCCAGGATGTCGAGGAAGTCAGGACAGACGTACGTGTTGCCAACCTCAGCTATTTTCAGGCAGGATGGTACATTGATATGATGAGGCAGAAAGCGTTTGAGTCGGATCCCATTCCCCTGACCCTTGCCCGGGAAAAGTATCTTGACGGGGTCAGGGATCAGCTTCCCGTGAACTCAAGGATCGACAAGCCTGTCGACCTGGGACAGATTGTGGAATTCGCCGGTCAGGATGACAGAAAATACAAGATCGATGTAAGCGGAAGAGGAGACTTCATGAACTATCTGCCTTCAAACAAATTCGCTATCGATGTCGATTCGGCAAAGGTCGTTTCAAACGGTACGGTAAAGAGTTACTTCAGCAACAGGATAGTGTCGCCAATGATATGGGAATACACCGAAGATGATGCCTTCAAGGGGGATCTTGCAATGATGGACCTGCTAGCAACAAGCAAATGGGGAAGGCCCGTATATATCTCAACGACTGTTCCTTCGAGCCAGTACAAGGGATTGGAAAAGTATTTCGTACAGGAAGGGATAACCTACAGAGTTGTTCCGATCCGGACTGATAAACCGGAGGATGGCGAATTCGGAATGATTGATCCCGTTGAGATGTATGACAACATGATGAATAAGTACAAATGGGGAAATGCTGATGATCCTTCGGTTTATCTTGATGAAACCAATAAGCGGATGCTCAGCAATTTCAGGCGCATATTCGGAAACCTCGGGAAATCGCTTCTCGCTGCAGGCGATACTGCAAAGGCGATCGAAGTTGCCCACAGGGGTCTTGAAATAGTGCCTGCCGGGAAGCTCCCGTACGACTTCTTTGTCCTGAGTCTGGCCGAGGTGCTGATAAGAGCCGGGAATGACGATGAGGGCAAGAAGATCATAACCGATGTAATAACATACTCGAAAGAGTATCTTGACCATGCGGTGGCCATGGATCCTGACAGGCAGTTCGGTATGGACTATCCCATTGGAATTAACATGCAGGCTCTCCTGGATATTAACAATATGGCGATAAATCTTAAGATGGACGATCTTGTGGAAACGGTTTCATCGGATGTGAACAAATACTATAGCATATTGTATTCGGGTAAATAGAACTCCATGAGGTTTTACGGCCCCTTCTTCCTTTTAAGACTGGTTTACCCGAAGGCGCTCTTCAGGATAAGGACCACTGATAAGGTATTATGCCTGACCTTTGATGATGGCCCGGATCCCGGCAGTACACCACTCATCCTTGATATCCTGGAGGCCCGTGGGGTGAAAGCGGTTTTCTTCTGCAGAGGTAAGCTTGCTGAAAGGTACCCCGGGCTTATATCCCTGATCAAATCACGAGGACATGTTGTTGGTAATCATGGATACAACCATCTTGACGGATGGAAGACCATCACCAGTGTTTACTTAAGGGATTTCTCCATAAGTGCAGAATTTACATCCTATGATCTTTTACGCCCACCATATGGCCGGATCAGGCCCGTCCAGTACCGTGAGCTGGCTGAAACCGCCAGAATAGTATTCTGGGATCTTATGCCGTATGATTTCGACGATAAAATGACAGGCACAAAGGTTCTGAGCATCCTCAGGAAAAGGATAAGGCCCGGATCAATAATTGTACTGCATGATACGATCTTTTCATCAGTGCTCTCTTTCCTTGATGAATTCATTGATTATGCCCGGGCCGCTGGCTATGGGTTTGTTACACTGCCCGTTTCAGGCAAGGAATGATGCAGCATTTGTGATCAGCCTTTCGAAACTCCTGTCAACATCAGCGCCTGACTGATTCGTGAAAAGGGGGAATGGATTTTCGTGTGAATAGGAGTAGGGGAAATCCCATACCTCAACAGGTTCAGAATTTCTACTTATCATCGGGGTCATGGTTCTTACAATCCCATCGGCAGGGATCACTTTATCATGCTTCAGCGCAATTATACGGATCTGGTCCTTTAACTTTGAGAAGATGCTTTCCCTGAACGTCCTGAACCTTCCAATATCTATCATCGATCTGAAAGCCAATCCGACCTGCGAAGATCTCAAAAATTCGTTCAATGGATTTTTCCCGGTTATCTCTTTTTCAAAATCATCAAGGTAGAAGCTATAAATCCTTTTGTATGCAAGGCTGTCCATTATCAGTTTCGATGTCCCCTGCATATTGCTGAATACCGATCCGCCGCAGAACATGAACAGCTTTGAACCGGAAAAAAGGTTTTCATGATTACCCATCATCAGTATCTGTGAAAGAAAAGCCCCGATTGAGTATGCAAATATGTTCACCCTGCTGCCGGCGGGTATGACTCTGTGGTTTCCGGCCCTGATCTGTTTCAGCAGCTTCACGATATCGAAGGCAGTCTGGTAACCGGAGTTGAAAAAGCGCATTGGCGCTTCGGTGAGCCGGTTACTTAGTGCAATGTTTGCAAAAGTCGACATAGTGATCTCCCCTGACACCCTTGTTCGTTCCCTGACATGCTGCTGCATTATCCTCGGATCGATCCATGACGAAGGTGCCCTGTTAATGTGAAATGATATCGGGAAAAGCGCAATATAGCTTCCTGTAAGCCTACATAGATGGTAAGCCCATGCAAGATATTTGACCCAGCTCCTTTCGTTCAGACCGTGTATCAGCAAAATTACTTTTCTGCTTGTTTTATCCTCAGGAACAAAAACAGGATAGGAAAATTCAAGGTTTTCAGATATGGAATAATCAGAATGGTTGGAAAAAGAGCCGGGATCAATGTCAGAGATGAATTTGTTACTGATAATTCTTACCTGTGATCCCGGTATTTTGATCGCTGCCGCATCAGGATCGAAGAGAGATTTCAACTTGTAAAAATCCTTAGTGTACTCCATAATTATACAAAGGAAAGTTCAAACCGGCAGGCAGGCAAATAAATGTGCCGTGCGGGAATTGCCAGGGATTAAAAACTGAATAGGGTGACGTAATTATTATATCAGGGATGAAATTTACGGCCTGAAAAATGCCGGATTTTATAAAGCCGGTCATAATCAGGAAAAAGCTAAATTTGCATATAGTAAAAATTCAACAATGGTGGATCTCCGGAAACCGGTGCCCGCATACCTTAACGAAAAGCGAAATATAATAAGGCTGATATTGTTTACTGCCACGTTCGCACTTGTTTTTATAAATATCTATGCTCCCTTTGGTGCCGACCGGTGGTTTGATGTTAACCAGCTTGAGTTTTTTACATATTCAAGCCTTGTTATACTTGCCGGGGTCCTGGTGGTTGTGATCAGCAGGATAATAATGTATTATCACGGAAGAAGAGATAAAATAAATTATTACAGGTACTTTGTATGGATCTTTGGGGAAATCCTCCTGATGTCCCTTTTCTATGCACTGTTCGAAACATATGTCCTTAAGGATACCCGGCTTTTCACAGACATTGTAAGACAATCGGCACGGAACACTGCCCTGGTCTTGTTACTGCCATATTCGATAATGTGGCTTTATTTCTCATGGCGCGACAAGCAGGAGCAGATCGAAAAACTGGCAGGGATTCAGGCTTTATCTGGGAACATCAGGGATATGATACCTTTCTATGACGACAAATCCGTGCTTCAGTTCTCAGTGAAAAAGGATAACCTGCTTTATATCGAATCAGCTGAA
>DAIUKI010000195.1:0-5757 GCA_036848255.1 Bacteroidales bacterium
TAGCCGGATGCGCAGCTTCAATCGCTGCTGCTGAACAGGGTATGAAGGTTGCACTCATCCACGATCGCCCTGTACTGGGAGGAAATGCAAGCAGTGAGATAAGGGTACATACAGAAGGGATCACGTGGAAATCGAACAGGATACTGAGCATGCTTAACACTGTCTGGTGGCCCAACGGATCACCTGATGCCGTACAGGATGACAAAAAGCGTCATTCTAATATTGAAAAGTATGAAAATATTAAGGTTTTCCTGAATTGGCGGGCATATAATTCCAATTCAGAGTCGGGAGCAATCACTTCAATTGACTCCAGACACACTTCTACAGGCGAAACAATGCGTTTTAAAGCACCTCTGTTTGCCGATTGCACAGGTGATGGCTGGATCGGATATTGGGCAGGAGCAGAATATATGTATGGAAGGGAGGACTCCCTGACCTACAAGGAGAACTGGGACAAATACAAGGAGCTCTGGAGCCCTGCGGAACCCGATAACAAGATCATGGGTTCGTCGGTACTCTGGCGGACCTATGAATCAGGAACTCCCGCTCTATTCCCCGATGTCCCGTGGGCAATTGATGTGGCAGGGGAATATTCAGCCACCTCAGGTACATGGAAGTGGGAATTCTCTCGAAACGATCTTCATCAGGTTGATGACGCCGAGTATATACGTGACCATATGTTCAAGGCAATTTATGGGTCTTTCTCCAATGCTAAAAAGAAATCCGAAAATGCCAGTCTGGCTCTTGAGTGGGTATCTTATCTTGTCGGCAAAAGGGAATCCAGAAGGCTGAAGGGTGATTACATCTACACGTTCAATGATGAGAGGAACATGGTAGAATTCCCCGATGCAGTGGTAATGGAAAAAAGGAACATAGATGTTCATTACCAGCAGATCGAGGCTGATTCATCCCAGCCTGATTTCCTTTCGGAAGCCCTTTATTACCAGGTCGATCATTATTATATCCCTTACCGTTCCCTGTACTCGGTAAATATCAATAACCTCTTCATGGCAGGAAGGTGCTTCAGTAGTTCACATGTCGGACTGGGAGGACCCAGGGTTATGAACACAACGGGACAAATGGGAGTTGCCGTGGGCTATGCGGCATCATTGTGTAAAAAGTACAGCACAAATCCCAGGGGGATCTATAAAAACCACCTGGAAGAACTTAAAAACCTTATAGATAACGGCTCTGCTTTTAAATGATTGAATAGGTTTAAGACCGTTGCATGCAACGGCCCTACAATCATTATTAGTTCATAACAGGTACCGGTCTTCCTTGATTCTGCTGAACATTGGTCCTGGGTTTCATTGCAGGTTTTCCCGGCAGTTTTGCATCCCTCATTGCGGCATTGTATGCGAATGAAGCGGTTACTATTGCATTATGTCTCAGATCAGCCATTATAAGTCTTTCCCAGGTATCCATAACAGAATGATACCCCCGGTCATATTCAATCTCGTCCTGAATAAACTGGAACCCCGGCAATCCGACCGCATCGAATGACTGATGATCAGTTCCTCCGGTATTCCTTATGGCTATTGTTGTTACCCCCATATCGGCAAAAGGTTTCATCCAATCTTCAAATATCGGCCTGACCATATCGTTCTCCTGCAAATAGATACCCCTGTATTTTCCGGTACCGTTATCCATATTGAAATAGGCAGCAAACTTGTCAAAGTCAGGTTTGTGTTCCCTTGTTTTTGAATCGACTAGGTATTTCTCGACATAGCCGCGCGATCCGTTAAGTCCCTGCTCTTCACCTCCCCAGAGAGCCACCCTTATGGTTCTTCGTGGCGCGATATCAAGGTTTTTCAGGATCCTAAGGGCTTCCATCATTACAATGCAACCTGACGCATTGTCTGCCGCGCCTGTTCCTCCTGAGTACGAATCAATGTGGGCTCCCACAAGAACCACTTCGTTCTTAAGCAGCTTATCGGTTCCAAGGATCTCTCCGATCACATTATAGATTTTTGGGCTGTCAAAAAACCTGTTCTGAATTTCAACCTCCATCTCAACCGGTACATTTCGTTTCATAAGCCTTTCCATCCTTCCATGCGCTTCAACGGGAAGGTTAAGTTCGGCAACCGGCTCGGGATTACCGGCAGTATATCTGGAATTGCCGGATCGGGGTACATTGAAGGTCCCTGAACTTCTGAGGATAACTGCCGCGCCTTCCGTTTTTATAAACTCCGAGATCTTGTTGCGTAGAGCCATTTGTGCAGCGTAATTTCCCATGTCACCCATAGGTGCCCTTCGCCCCTGCTGCTGAGCTGCCATGCTCAGCAGTTCAAGCTGCTCTTTCGTGTACCTTGTAGCATAAGGTTCAAAGCTGACTTCATACGTTGTTGTTGAAGGCATCAATACAATTTTCCCGGCGATTTTGCCCTTATATTTTTCAAAATCAGTCTCGGACTTAATATCAAGAAGAACAATTTCGCCCTTCACAAGACCTTTGGTGCTGCCGGTCCAGGCTATCGGATTGCATGAAAAATTTGCATAATAGGGAGCTGTCATTGCGGCATAGGTTTTAAGATTGTCCCATCCCCCGTTACTGAAGTTGCGGGCTTCTTCGATCCTGACATTCTGAAATCCAAACTCTTCCATTTTCTTCTTTGCCCATTCGTTAGCCCGGGTGCCACCTGTTGAACCGGTCAGTCTGGGTCCGGTAAAATCAGTTAGTCCGAAAGCAAGATCCTCTATGGCTGAATTCCTCTGACCCTCCTGTTTGATTTTATAGATCATACTAAGGTCAGCCTTCTCTGCCTGGGACATTAATAATACCGGGATGAACATGAATAACCATGCGCTGAAAACAATTCTCCTGATTTTCATTTGTTTATTATCATTTTAATAGGAATTACCAAAAGTATGAAAAAAATAATGCGAATATACCTCTGCCATTAATCATTTAACAATAGTTAACTTTGAAACCAGGCATCAGGCGTCAGGCGTCAGGCATCAGGCCTCCAGAGGCTTTTACGCCTGATGCCTGATGCCTTTTATCTTTTTAATTTTGTTCCCGCAGAGCGGGATTTCGTCACTTCGCTCCTCAACTTTTATCTTTTGTCTTTTTCTTTTTACTTTTGTAATTATGATTTACCCCGGGAACTTTGAAACCAAGATCGGCTTCGACAGGATCAGGCAGCTGCTTTCTGATAACTGCCTGAGTTCAATGGGCAGGGAACAGGTGGCTCAGATACGTTTTGAAAATAATGCCGAAATTATTTCATACAGCCTTTCTGCCACTTTCGAGTTCCAGCAGATTCTCAGGTTCGAGGATTATTTTCCTTCGGAGCACTATTTTGATATATCGGCTTCACTTGATAAAATAAGGATTCCCGGATCATTTCCGGAAGTTCAGGAAGTTTTTGATCTGAAGAGGTCGGTTGAAACAGTTAAGGCGATAATCAGTTTTTTCAAAAAGAAGGAGGAGAAAGGGTATCCTGTTCTTAAATCGATTTGTGCGAATGTGAAATTTTATCCTTATGTACTTGATTCAGCTGACAGGATAATTGATAAGGAGGGAAAGATAAGGGACGGAGCTTCACCAAAACTGAAAGAGATCCGCGGTGAAATAGTCCAAAAAAGTATTCATGCATCAAGGAGGCTAAATTCAATATTGAAACAGGCTCAGTCAGATGGTATTGTTGATGCCGATACAGCTGCCTCTGTGCGCAACGGACGGGGGGTTATCCCTGTAAATACCTGGGATAAAAGAAAAGTAAAAGGATTGATACATGACCAGTCCTCTTCAGGGAAAACCGTATTTATCGAACCTGCCGAGATAGTTGAGATCAATAACGAGATTGTTGAACTTGAATATGAGGAGAGGCGGGAGATAGTCAGGATACTGACCTCATGGGCTGATGATATCCGGCCATACATTAACGATCTTCTGGAATCAAATGAATTTCTGGGCAAAGTGGATTTTTTAAGGGCAAAAGCCATACTCGGAAATCAGCTGGGGGCGATAAAACCTGCAATCACCCTGACACAGGGAATATTCTGGAGAAATGCCGTGCATCCCTTATTATTCATGACATTTCAAAAGCTGAAAGGCAGAAAGGTAATTCCGCTTGATATTAAACTGGAAGCAGAGAACAGGATTATCCTGATCTCCGGTCCGAATGCAGGAGGAAAATCTGTTTGCCTGAAAACTGTCGGCCTGCTTCAATATATGCTCCAGTGCGGGCTTACGATCCCGGCAGGAGAGGGATCCGAATCAGGAATATTCAGTGATATCTTCATTGATATTGGGGATGAGCAGAGCATTGAAAATGATCTTAGCACCTATAGCTCACACCTTATCAATATGAAATATTTCGTAAAGAATTCTTCGGATAAAACCCTGTTTCTAATTGATGAATTTGGCACTGGCACCGAGCCAATGCTTGGCGGGGCAATAGCAGAGGCTATCCTGGGGGAGTTTAATAATGCAGGATCGTACGGTGTGATAACAACACATTACACCAACCTTAAGCACTTTGCATCGCTAAACAGCGGAATTATAAATGGTGCAATGCTCTTCGATCATCATCTTATGCAGCCGTTGTTCCAGCTTAGTATCGGGAAACCCGGGAGCTCATTCGCATTTGAAATTGCCCGAAAAATCGGTCTTCCTGAGGAGATCCTTAATAAGGCTTCCGAAAAGGTTGGGGTGAAGAATATAAATTATGACCGTAATCTTAAGGATATTGCCCGCGATAAAAGATACTGGGAGACAAAGAGGCAGAATATACGACAGCACGAGAAGAGGCTGGAAGAGCTTATTGAGCAATATGATAAGGAGATTGCCGGAGCGAAGGACCTGAGGAAAGAGATTATTTCAAAAGCAAAGAATGAAGCAGGATCGATGCTGAATGAAACAAACAGGATGATCGAAAACACAATCCGGCAAATCAGGGAATCGCAGGCGGAAAAAGAGAAGACGAAAGAGTTAAGGCAACAGCTTGATGAGTTCAGAAAGAGTGTTGCAGAAGAGATAAAACCGGCTGATACTCAGTCGGAAGAAAAAGTGATAAGGCTGACCAGAAAGGTAAGGAAGATAAAGCCGGAACCAGTTGATTCAAAGAATGAAACTCCTGAAAGAGCAGAAAAACCTCTTAAACCGGGCGATGCCGTAAAAATGACCGATACGATGGCTTATGGCGAGGTCATCAGGATCGAAAACAATATGGCTCAGATCGAAACAGGAAGCCTCAGGTTCTTTGTTCCGGTGGATAAGGTTGAAAGGATAAGCATGGCAGAACTAAGGAAAAGCTTAAGATCAGGGGTTGGAATTCCGGAAAGCGATCCGTACATAATAGAGCGTAAGCTGAATTTCAAGCCTGAGATCGATATCCGAGGGGTGAGGGGAGAGGAGGCGATAAATCAGGTCCGGGAGTTTCTGGACAATGCCCTGATGGTACAGCATCGAAACCTGAGGGTCCTTCATGGAAAAGGGAACGGCATACTGCGACAGCTGGTCAGGGAATATCTGTCAGGCGTGAATTTCGTCAAGTCTTACCGGGATGAAAATATTGATCTCGGAGGATCAGGTGTTACGGTTGTGGAGATGGATTTATAAAAAAAAGGGACATTTAATTTTGTCCCTCTTTTTCTGTCCATTTGCTAATTATCCATTCATTTCAATAGAGCTTTACAGAACCATAGGAGGCCCTTACGTAGACCTTTGATGCCGGATTGTCCCCCTTGCCGACTATACCTGTTGTTTCGCTCGAATTATTTTCCACGATCCTCTTCTCATGCTGGAAATTA
>DAIUKI010000196.1:0-5750 GCA_036848255.1 Bacteroidales bacterium
TGAGATCCGGGATTGAACTGAATATTAATGGGGGAGAAAGCTATAACATTATAATAGAAACTCTGTGAAGGAAAAAACCTGGAAGATTTTTATTCAGCAGTCACTGTCACGGACCTTATCTGTTGTCAGAGGAGACTGGAAATATATTGCTCCCAGTAATTCTCCGGTATTTGAACCCAACACCCTGATTGAACTTGGGCAGGATACAATTCCCCAGCTTTACAGATTGACAGATGATGCCGGAGAAAGGAAAAATGTTGCTGGAGAAAATCCAGGGAAGGTCAAAGAGCTGGTTTCTTTACTAGAATCAGTGAAATAAGTTTATAATTGTCTGTAAATGAATCAGTATTGCATCCTTAAAGCCAAATCAAAAAACATGGGATTCAGAAAGCTATTAGCATTTATCTGTGCAAGTCTTCTTTTTATTGAATTATTCTCACAGGATAGAACTCCGGAAACCTTTAGCTTTAATGTAATCCCAGGAGCTGAAGTAACCTCTGTTTCCTCAGAAAACCTTCAGTTTCCTGTCCGTATCCTGAAACCCAATACTACTCCAGAAACCTCAGATCATGATTCCTGGAAGGTGATTTCCGAAACTTCGGGATACAAAATTCTGGGAGGCATCAGCGGTCAGATTAATTCTGTTTCATGGTCCATGAATACAGGCCAACTTGATTGCGAGACATGGATCTCTGATAGAAAGGACCTTGTAGCTTTCCGTCAGATTTTTACAAATAAAACAAGGGAACCGGTTAAATTGAACAGCCTTTTTCCCTTGTTTATAGAGGGGAAAGGATCTTTCAGCTTTGGCACAATCCCCGCCTGGAGGATACTGGAGCAGTTCCGCCACAAGAACGATCTCCCAAAAAGTGAAGCGCCCGTTGCCGGGAAATCAGTCTCGTGCGATCCCTTTATAATAATAAATAGCGGCGTAAAGGGTGAAAACCTGTTCATCGGATATCAGACTTTTTATCTGCATCTCGCCTCGATTGACATTTCCTTTGACAAGGAGCTTCAGCTCGAAAATATTACTGCAGATTGTGATTTTGAAGGAGTAGAAGTACTGCCTGAATGCAGCAGGACAAGTCAGTGGGTTATTGTATCACAGGGATCAGATGCCAATCTGCTTATTGATGAATATACTGCAAGGATAAGATCTTTCTACAACAGGGATGAGCCTCCCAAAGATGCCCCGACAGTATACTGTACCTGGTATTACCATGCCGATAATTATAATGAAGAGATTTTCAAAGGTGATATTGAGCAATTTAAAAAAGAGCATTTACCATTTGATGTTTTTCTCATTGATGAGTGCTGGGATGTAGGCGACTGGGGTGATTTTGAGGCCAACAGCTTTTTCCCTGATGGAATGAAATGGGCTGCCGGACAAATAAACTCTGCTGGTTATACAGCTGGGATCTGGTGTGCACCTTTCCTTGTCGATGGTGAAAGTGACCTGTCAAAGGATCATCCCTCATGGTTGCTCAGGAACAGCAGGGGAAAGCTCTGTACATTTAATATGAATGATCGGGACCACTTTATTCTTGACCTGACTTACCCGGGAGTATGCGATTATCTTGAGGACCAGTTCCTGAAGATTTCCCGTGACTGGGGTTATGAATATTTCAAATTCGATTTCATGAGGTCAGTCTTCATAGATTCGGATCAGCAGTTCTATGATAAGATATCTACATCGCTTGAGGCTTACAGGAAAGGATTGGAAGCAATCCGCCGGGGGACTGGCAACGACGCATACATTTCTGTCTGCGGTGGACATTACGGGGCTTCGTACGGGATTGCAGACACGCAGCGGTCGGGAAGCGATGTAAAGTCGCAATGGGATGAGAAGGAACTGCCGAAATATCGTCAGAATATCTTACGGACATGGATGTCAGGTCTCTGGCATGTTGATCCCGATGCAATGGTGGTCCGCCACCAGGAAAAACCACTTCAGACTGATAAAAGGGGTCTGACCACAGGTCTGTTCACTGATGATGAAGCATTCACAAATACGATAAACCAGTTCATCGGGGGAAACCTGGTAACTTTTACTGAGGACTTTGAGAAAATTGGCAATGACAGAAAATTGCTTTACAAACATGTAATTCCTTCGGTCAATTCTGCTTCGAGGCCGCTTGATCCTTTTAATACAATCTGCCCTGAGATGATGGTGACCAACATAGATCCTTTATGCGTTAAGCTCGGAAACTGGAATATGCTCTCACTGATAAACTGGTCCGACGACACCAAAGACTACAGGATAATTCTTGATCAGAAGGTTACTGGGAACCTGAAAGGGGACCGGTTCCTTGTTTATGATTTTCAAAGCGGTGAAATAGTTACTCAGCTTTCCAGGTCAGAAATACTGAATATCATTGGAGTAAAAGGACATCAGAGTAAATTGCTGAAAATTGTACCATGGGACGGAAATACACCTATGTTTTTAGGCACTGATCTTAATTTTTCCTGCGGTGGACTGGAGATTGCTGATATTACCTATTATGACAACAAGATTACCGGACGGCTTGACACCGGTTGGTATGTCCCGGTAAAACTTACATTTGTTATCCCCGGTGTCAAAGGATATGAGACAATTAAAGTGGAAACAGTTCCAGGGCAAAAACGTTTTTTCATCAGTTTTTGAACGAGCCATTTAGAAAAACAAGTCTAGTACTCCAGGTCCTCTTCATCCACCACAATCGTACTTAATTCACGCACTGGTTTCTTCCCGGTAAATGTTGCAACATTATCCTCAGACCCCGGAGAGGGTTTGGCATCCGTTTCAGGCAGGTAAGCTCTTAGTTTGTTAACCACTCTGTTATACTTCGGCTCATTTATAAGGTTTTTCCATTCCATTGGGTCAGTATTGTGGTCATAAAGTTCTTCCGTACCATCTTCATAGACATTATAGCGGTAACGTTCGCTTCGTACTGAGTGATTTTTATACCCCATGGTTGTCAGAGATGGATACCACCTTGCATTAGGATTTTTCAAAAGGGGAACAATGCTTCGGCCTTCACAATGGGCGGGTGCTGGAAGCCCGCAGAGATCTGCAAGAGTCGGGTAGAGATCCATAAAGTTTACTACCCGGGTACACTTGCCGGTTTGAGTCATCCCGGGCACCTTTATTATCAGAGGTGACCTGACTGATTCTTCCCAGAGAAATGTTTTCCGATATCGCATTTTTTCACCAAGAAACCAGCCGTGATCACCAAGCAATACTATTATTGTATTGTCTTTATACTTACTGTTTTCAAGTGCATCGAGGACGAGTCCGATGCAATCGTCAACATAACTGATACAAGCCATATAGGCCCTTGCAGCATCCTTGAATTTACCTGACTGTTTAATAATCCTGTAGTCTGCACTCGGTTCGAATTTCTTTTTCCCGTCAGGGGTAAGGATATCATCCAGGTCATCTTCATGAATATCGGGTACAACAATGCTGTTCAGGTCGTATCTGTCGAAATATTCCTGGGGGACATACCAGGTAAGATGTGGTTTGGAGATCCCGAGCATCATGAAAAATGGCTTTTCGAAATCCTGCTTAAACTGATCTGCTACCCATTGGGCTGAGATCCAGTCCTGCGTTTTTTCCTTTCCGACAGAAGTAGGACCCCAGTCCATTAGTGTTCCGACAGTTCCGGTAACATCCATCCCGCTCATCGGCACTTTGGATCTGTCGATCGGGAAGCCGCCGGTTTCCTTCTGCCACAGGTCGAATGCCCACTGGCCTGCATCAAGTTCACCGTTGACCTGATGCTTGTGAAAAATTTTTCCTGTAGAGAGCGAAAAGTATCCGTTTTGAGAAAAATATTGTGGCATTGTTGGTACTGCCATTGCTGTTTTTGAATCCCTGAGATTTTGAGTGTTTTGATAAACGCCCGTTGTAGAGGGTCTGAGACCTGTCAGGAAAGCACTGCGCGAGGGACAGCTAACCGATGACGGACACTGTGTATTCATCATTATCATCGCATTATTCCTAGCAAGCCGGTCAATATTGGGTGTTTTAACCTGGGGATTTCCTCCAAAGCAGCCAATCCAGTCGTTAAGGTCATCTACTGCAATAAACAGTACGTTCATTTTTCCTCCCGCAGGGCTCTGGCCGAATGCCATCGCAAGGGGGGCACAACTCACGAATGAGAGCCCTATGATTTTTTTGAAAATGTTCATGACTTCTTTTTTAGTTTATTAATAAGACTTAGTCTTTTATGCAACGAACGGAAAATCCATTCTTCTTTACATTGTTGAATCTGTATGTAACTCCATCATCATAATATAAAAACCGGAACCATGCCCGTTCAGCAGAATATTCCTTTGAAGACCACCAATAAGCACTGAAGCCTAAGTCGAGGAATTTCCCGTCCTTATATCGGAATCCGCCGGGAAAAGCCGAAAAGCCTGATTCATTTGTAGCTCCAAAGTTTGGTTCGACCCAATAGGTTTGGCTGGCTTCCTTAAGTTGGCCTCCTGCAATTTCTTCACCGCCCAGGAAAGTGGTTAATTCATTCCATTCCTCATCGCCCGGCACATGCCAGCCAGAGGGGCAAAGCTTGCCGGTATTTACAGAATACCAGTTATATAATGCACCATATGTCGGATTAAACGCATCTTCATTATTTTTATACCAGCAGAATGCCGGTGTGGTCAATCCTGCCCATTTAGCTTCATCCTCCACCAGCGGGATAGCTTCACCATTATTATAGCTGGTGGTTTTAAGATTTTCTGACATCCATATCTGTTTCCCGATAGTAACAACATTATATACATTTTCTTCAATATCGTTCACCGTTCCGTAGGCCAATGTAAGAAAGGCAATATTCCTTCCATAAACCGTATCGGTTGCTGAGGTGACATAAGCTCTTAAATAATAGTCAGTTCCCGGCTGCAGCCCTGTAAGATAGCTGATAAAACTGCCGGTCTCATTTCCGTTATTGGTATTATCATCTGAAATAATAGGATCAATTTTTTCAGCCCAGCAGACCCCCCTGGATGTAATCGGCCCCCATCTGCCAGTTGTAATAATTCCGCCTGAGACAGCGGTTGTTTGCGTAATTTCAGAAACATTTGCCGTAGTCACAATTACCCTGGATCCGGGTTTACATGAATTATTCAGGAAAGGAAAGACAGAAAGAAAACAGAGGATTATAAAGTACCGAAAGAAACTCCTCGTATTCAATCTCTTCACTGGCAGAGGATTACTTCTGTCTCTGGGCTGTCCAGACTGTAATTTGGCCATTATTTTTAACGGTTCCTTTTAATGAATTTCCGTTTGCCCTGCAAGTATAGATGGCCCCGTCAGCGTTGAAAGTAAATTCATTTCCACTAAGCCGGCCGGAACTAATTTTAAAGGGCTTGCCTTCCCTTGTTATTTCTCCCGTAACCATCTGGAATTTCTGGGTGAGTTTCAGTTCTCCGCCACTAAACTTCCAGGTTCCCTCCACCTTTGCAGGCACTATCCAAAGATATGCAGTAGTCCATTTGCTGGTATTATCCGCTACTTTTACCATATTATCGAACTGCCAGTCCTGCATTGTGAAAGTGGTTGAGACTATACGCGTACCGGGTTTAAGTCCAAGAATCTTGGGGCGCAGTTGAAGGTTTATTTCAGGCAGCAGGAACAATGTCAATATAGTTGCTTTGGAAAAGTCGTATCCAAACAAGTCTGCCTCAATAAATTCGACCCGGTCACTTACTCCCTCCCTGATGGCGTTTTTCTTTGAGAGTTCAATCATATTATGGTCATACTC
>DAIUKI010000197.1:0-5741 GCA_036848255.1 Bacteroidales bacterium
GCCAGGTTGCGGGGGAGCTCTGTGGTGGAGGGGTTGGGGGTGGGTTTCTTCAGCTCCCCTCCTGGGGCTGGGGGTGGGTTTTTTTAATATATTGCAGAATTTTTTATGGAAATCTGGAACAGGCATTTTGAGTGTATGAATCGTGATGAACTGAGGAGGGTTCAGAGTGAGCGTCTTATTGAAACAGTCGAAAGGGTTTATTTCAATGTCCCTTACTACCGTCATAAAATGCAGGAAGCCGGACTAGGCCCGGAGAGTATCCGTTCCATTGATGACCTTGAGAAGCTTCCATATACAACGAAACAGGATCTGAGAGATAATTACCCTTTCGGACTTTTCGCCGTCCCGATGAGCGAGATTGTCAGAATACATGCTTCTTCAGGAACAACCGGCAAATCGACCGTTGTCGGATATACAAGGAATGACATCTCCACATGGTCGGAGGTGATGGCCCGTACCCTTACCTGCGCCGGGGCAAACAGGAATGACTTCATACAGATTGCCTACGGCTACGGATTATTTACTGGCGGGCTCGGCCTTCACTATGGCGGTGAAAAGATTGGGGCATCGGTGATTCCGATCTCAGGAGGCAATACCATGCGGCAGATAGAAATAATGCGCGATTTTGGGAGCACAGTGCTGGCATGTACCCCTTCTTACGCCCTTTATCTTGCCGAAGCAATTCAGGAAAGCGGAATTGACCGCGATGAGTTCAGACTGAAAGCAGGCGTTTTCGGGGCCGAGCCCTGGACCGAGAACATGAGGAGGGAAATTGAGAATAAGTTAAAGGTCAAGGCCATAGATATATACGGTTTAAGCGAGGTCATCGGCCCCGGTGTGGCAAGCGAATGCCAATACCAGGAGGGCCTCCACATAAACGAGGATCACTTTTATCCTGAAATAATCGATCCGGAGACCTTGAAAATTTTGCCGGAAGGAACAACCGGCGAACTGGTGTTTACAACTCTTACAAAAGAAGGATTGCCATTAATCAGATACCGCACACGTGATCTTACGAGAATCACTAAAGAGAAATGCAAATGCGGACGCACATTGGTGAGAATGGATAAATGCCTTGGCCGGAGCGATGACATGCTTATAATTAGGGGAGTGAATCTTTTTCCTTCACAACTCGAACATGTACTTCTCGACATGAGCGGCATTAAACCTCATTACCTCCTCATTGTCGACAGGGTTAACAATCTTGATACACTTGAACTTAAGGTTGAGGTTGATGAAGCATTCTTCCTGGATAAGATCAGCCAGCTCGAATCTCTCCGTAAAACCATCCAGGAAAACCTTGAAAGCTCACTGGGACTTAGTATCAAAGTGACACTTGTTGAGCCTAAAATGATTGAAAGGAGCGAAGGCAAATCAAAACGTGTAATTGATAAAAGAAAATTTTAATCTTATATGAGTAATATTCCAATACCTGATGATGTAATAGAGTCATTGAAAGAGGCCACTGGTATAAAATCCCCCGGAACAGCTTCCATACGTGAAATAGTCTCCCTGGTCAACAGGATCGAACAAAAAACGGGAATTTCCTATGTCAGAATGGAAATGGGTGTCCCTGGAATACCTGCTCCATCAATAGGGATTGAAGCTGAAATAGAAGCACTTCAGAACGGGGTCGCATCATTATATCCTGAAATAGCCGGCCTCCGCACCCTGAAGAATGAAGCATCGAGATTCATTAAACTCTTCCTGAATGTTGATATCAGTCCTTACGGCTGCATCCCAACTGTCGGATCAATGATGGGATCGATGATTTGTTTTCTTGTTGCCAACAGGAACGACAGGACCAAGGAAGGTTCTCTGTTTATAGATCCCGGATTTCCTGTTCAGAAACAACAGGTAAAAATGCTGGGGCATGACTGCTTCTCTTTCGATGTATATAATTACAGGGGTGAAAAGCTAAGGGCAAAGCTCGAATCATATCTGCGGACCGGTAAAGTTTCGTCGCTCCTCTTTTCGAATCCGAACAATCCGACATGGATATGCCTGAATGATGAAGAGCTTAGAATAATTGGTGAACTTTGCAGGAAGTACGATGTTATTATTATAGAAGATCTTGCTTACTTTGGAATGGATTTCAGAAAAGACTATTCAGTTCCCGGGAAACCTCCTTTCCAGCCTTCAGTCGCCCATTATGCCGACGATTATGTTTTGCTTATATCAAGTTCAAAGATCTTCAGCTATGCAGGACAGAGAATAGGTATCATGGCAATCTCCGATCATCTTTTCAACAGGAGCTATCCTGATCTTCTGAGGTATTACTCTTCTGATAAATTCGGCCATTCAGCTATCTTTGGTGCTTTATACGCTATTTCTGCAGGTGTTACCCATTCGGTGCAGTATGGCTTTACAGCTTTGTTGAAAGCTGTTAATGACGGAGTTTATAAATATCGTGACGATATTTTAGAGTATGGAGCTAAAGCCCGTATAATGAAAGAATTGTTTACCGGAAACGGCTTCATGATAACATACGATAAGGATCTTGACGAACCGATAGCCGATGGATTCTATTTTACGATATCCTATCCGGGCATGACAGCTGCTGAGTTAATCGAGGCCCTTCTGCGGTACGGGATCAGTGCCATAACTCTCGATACGACCGGGAGCGACAGGAACGATGCCCTCAGGGCATGTGTTTCGCTGGTCCCCCGTTCCCTGTTCTGTGATCTGGAATATCGCCTGAAGTGCTTTAACAAGGATCATAAGTTATAACCCCCTTCCCAACCTTCCCCTAGGGGGGAAGGAGTTTTAACTTCCCGCTTTACGGGATAAGAAAGGGGGTAAAAACAAAAGTAGAAGTAGATTTAAAGAAGAAAAACATACTATATGGTAAAAATAAAAGGGAGTATTGTGGTGAATATTGAAAGGTGCAAGGGATGCGAGGTCTGTATGGTTTCATGTCCGACCGGCACCATTGCAATGGCAAAGGAGGTTAACAGCAAAGGATATTATTATGCTTATCCTGCTTTTCCCGAACTTTGTATCGGATGTGCCAATTGCGGTATGGTCTGTCCCGATGGTGTGATAACTGTTTATAAAACAAAAATATAGTCTGCCAATGGAAAGAGAATTAAGACTGATGAAAGGCAATGAGGCAGTTGCAGAAGCAGCGATAAGAGCCGGAGTCGATGGTTATTTCGGGTATCCCATCACCCCCCAGAGCGAAATTATCGAGTACCTCATGGAAGCAAATCCTTATGAGACTACCGGAATGGTGGTCCTGCAGGCTGAAAGTGAGGTTGCAGCCATAAATATGGTCTATGGCGGTGCAGGATGCGGCAAGAAAGTAATGACTACATCGTCATCGCCGGGGATTAGCCTGAAACAGGAGGGGATAACCTATATAGCCGGCGCAGAACTGCCGTGCCTTATTGTAAATGTTGTCAGGGGAGGACCCGGACTTGGGACAATCCAGCCCGCCCAGTCAGATTATTTCCAGGCAGTAAAGGGAGGTGGCCATGGCGATTACCATCTTATCGTTCTAGCTCCGGCTTCTGTTCAGGAGATGGCTGACTTTGTCGACCTTGGTTTTGAGCTGGCATTCAAATACAGGAATCCGGTAATGATGCTCTCCGACGGCGCAATAGGCCAGATGATGGAAAAGGTCTGGCTCAGTCCCCCAAAGGAGAGATCCAAAACAGTGCCTGAGTGGGCAACTACTGGCAAACCTCCTACGAGAAAAAGGAATATAATCACTTCACTTGAACTCGATCCTGACCGCCAGGAGATATTTAATCAGAAACTCGTTGCAAAGTATAACGAAATAAGGGAAAAGGAGGTCCGTTTTGAGGAATTCCAGTGCGATGATGCAGAATTTCTTCTGGTGGCTTACGGAACAAGCGCCAGGGTATGCCAGAAGTCGGTTGAACTAGCCCGTGAACAGGGAATAAAAGCAGGATTGCTCAGGCCAATCACTCTTTTCCCGTTCCCTTCAAAACAGTTAAATAAACTTGCTGATAAGGTAAAGTTAATGCTTGCCGTTGAGATGAGTGCCGGACAAATGGTGGAAGATGTAATGCTTGCAGTGAACGGCAAACTGCCTGTTTATCATTACGGAAGAATGGGAGGGATGATCCCCTCACCCGATGAGGTTGTCGAAAATCTAAAGGAACATATAACAAGAGGCTGAAAAATGAAAGAAATTACAGGTATTAAAGAGATAATAAAACCTGAGAACCTGGCTTACAGAAAGTCAGAAATTCTTACCGATGAAATAATGCACTATTGTCCGGGCTGCGGCCATAGTACGGCGCACCGTATCCTTGCCGAGGTAATTGAGGAGGAGGGGATCCAGCAGGATATCATAGGTATTTCACCTGTAGGGTGCTCAGTTTTCCTGTACCACTACCTAGATATCGACTGGCAGGAGGCTGCCCACGGCCGTGCTCCGGCTTTGGCAACTGCCATTAAAAGACTTCTTCCCGATAAATATGTTTTTACATATCAGGGCGATGGTGACCTTGCGGCTATTGGTACGGCTGAAACTATCCATGCCTGCAACAGGGGAGAAAACATCCTGATAATTTTCATAAACAACGGTATATACGGAATGACAGGCGGACAAATGGCTCCGACGACACTTGCCGGAATGAAATCATCTACTTCACCTTACGGAAGGGATGTGAAATCGATGGGCAATCCATTGAAGATGACAGATATTGTTGCTACTCTTCCGGGAACTTATTATGTAACCCGTCAAAGCGTTCATACACCGGCAAATGTCAGGAAGACAAAAAAAGCAATGAGGAAAGCTTTTCAATACCAGAAACTTAACAAGGGAACATGCTTTATTGAAATTGTTTCCAATTGCCCGTCGGGATGGAAAATGACACCGGTGCAGTCAAATAAATGGATGGAAGAGAATATGTTCCCTTTTTATCCGCTCGGCGACCTTAAAACCCCGGTAGAGCAACCAGTGCAACAAACAAAATCAGAGTAAAAAATGACTGAGGAAATATTAATAGCCGGTTTCGGTGGACAGGGTGTCCTGTCGATGGGCAAGATAATGGCATATTCAGGTGTAATGCAGGATATGGAAGTAAGCTGGATGCCTTCATACGGACCTGAAATGCGGGGAGGAACTGCCAATGTGATTGTTATCCTGAGCAGTGAAAGAATAAGCTCCCCGGTCATAAGACATTTTGATACCGCTATAATTCTTAATCAGCAGTCGCTCGACAAGTTTGAGCAGTCCGTAAAACCGGGAGGAGTGCTGATATATGATTCAAACGGCATAACAAGGCATCCGGAAAGAAAGGATATATCGATTTACAGAATCGATGCTGCTGAAGAGGCTGCAAATATGAACAGCCCTAAAACATTCAATATGATAGTTATGGGCGGATTCCTGAAGGTAAAGCCCGTCCTGACTATGGAGAACGTCATAAAAGGACTGAAAAAATCACTTCCTGAAAGATATCATAAGCTAATCCCGGAAAACGAGAGATCGCTGCTCCGTGGCGAGGAGATAATAAAAGAAATCCAGAAAGTCTGACTTATAGTTGCTGGCGCCGATTTGTAATCGGTGCCTATAATAATGTGGCACGGATGAAGTCAAATCCGCGCCAGCGTTTGGAAATAAGGCCCGTCGCCTGAGGCCTGTTGCCTGACGCCTATTTTTCGTAAAAATGCATCTCCACGATGTATTTCCATACAGCCGGATGTAGGAAGTATGACATGTTCTTCCCCTTTTTGATCCCGTTCCGGATAAAAGTTCCCGAAAT
>DAIUKI010000198.1:0-5722 GCA_036848255.1 Bacteroidales bacterium
ATCGATTATATCGCTTTCAGCATTTACTATAACAATCACTGATCAGAAGCACTTCTCAACTACATAGTGCTGTCCAACCCAGGATGAAAGAGACGCCCTGCCCGGGCGTCTCTGCTTTTAATCAACTTTAACTTTTACCACAATTTTTCTCACCGGCGAATTCTCTCCATCCTTAAGCCCTGGGCGGTGTGCATCTTCAGGAAAGAATATAAAGAATCTGTCGGGAATGGCGAGCTGGTTTTCACCACCGGTTACGGTAAAAAATTCGATATCCTTCGTACTGTCATATGCTTCCAGTACGTCCTTTTTATTTGACAGCGGGGCAACTCCGATCAGTTCCTTCCCGCTTACAACATATTGTATATCAATATATCCCCGGTGTGCTTCATAACGTGCGTCTTCCTCATTCTTTGTGAGATATTCGCTTACCGGCGCATATACATTATCCCCGTCAATATCGTAACGCTTAAGCTCAAGTTCAGGAAGAGCATTGCTTTTCAGAAAAATAAAGGCTTTGTCCCACCTTTCCCTGTTCTTATAATAGGAAACTGCAAACGTCTTCCTGTTTATGGATTGATCAGGTTTTACCTGCCAGCCATTCAGCCAGTCACCCTTTTCAAACCATTTATCGGTTTTATTACTGCTCCATGATGCAGGATCTGCATCGCCTGAGCATCCTGATAATACTGACAGACTTGTCATTATAGCAATAGTTAATAGTGAGTTTCTCATTTTTTTCCCGGGCTTTAAAGGGCTTAAGTTAGAAAAATTACAGTTTCAGCTTACGTATTGTTTTATAATTTTATCGCACTCCTTCCAGAAAATCTTCACTGCCCTGGGTTCTGCAGCCGGAAGGGCCCATTTTCCTTTACCTGACCTGTAAACAGCACCGTCAGCAAGATCTTTTCTTCTAATTACCTCACCAAACCTGACAACAACCTTTTCAGAACTTCTCATAAATGGGGCCGCCAACCTGTACATCGTCCTGAACCATCCTTTCTGCATCCTGTAAATTTCAGAGCTGAATATTCCGGGATCAAAGCCTATGCAAAGCATTTCAGGGACTGGGTATCTGGCCGGAAGGTAAGAAGACATCAATGCGAGATAAAGCTTCGAGTTTGAATAAGCCTTTAACGGTTTATAATCTGATTTACCGGCATAAATTATAAGATCCTTCTCAGCGATCCTGTAAACCGGTGAAACTGTTGAAGCTATCATCAGGGGTCGTCCGGGTTCGGCATTCATGATAATGATCTCATTTAGCATAAGATGCGTAAGGAAGTTGACCTGAAAAGTATATTCAAATCCGTCATCCGTAAGCTGAAAATCAGGAGGACTCAAAATCCCGGCATTATTTATTACTAAATCAAACCGATGATCCCTGCATATTTTTTTCACAGCTTCTGAAGTACGGGACAGGTTGCTGAAGTCGGTCCTCAGAAGATTGAATTTCTCTTCATATCCGATCAGGGTAATATTTTTCCTGCCGGTTGCGACTACATCACAACCTAGTTCAAGGAAATACTTTACTAACCGGAGTCCCAGACCTGATGTACCGCCTGTTATAAGCACTTTTCGAATGTCTGACACATATCTTGTCATTTCAGGTGAATTCTTTTAAAGCGTATCAAACATAATAAAAGATACAATGCAAATTTTTCATAAGTTTGTTAATTCAGATCATAATGGAATGATACTTGCTGAATCAAAATATTCACTCATGAAATTCAATCGGGCTATGAGAAGTATTTTACTTTTTTCAATTTCAATATTTCTGATTCCTTGCGGCTTTTCGCAGCAAACAACCACTTCGATATATCAAAAGGGTATTTCCGCTTATGAAAACCTGCAGGCAATCGGAAATCTGAGTCCTTATTCACCTGGCGGCATTGGTTTTGATACCAGGTATCAGGGAGTTAAAGGAACCCCAAGGATGCTTGATACACTGCTGCCCTCATACCTGAGGATTGGCGGACGTGAGGACTATTTTGAGCTTTTAGCCGATATTGACCTTGTAAGCAATTCGTTGATCTATGCCCATCCAAAGACAAAAAAGATGTATGAGGTACCCCTTGATGTAATATCAGAGGTGATAATAAATAAAGACGGGGAGGAAATGGTTTTCAGGTCAACAAAGGGAAAAAAATTTGACAGGGAGATCAGGGAACAGAAATTCTTCCAGGTACTGAAAGATGGTGAAAACCAATTCATAAAGATCCCGCTTAAAACATTCGTTCAGGCCAGTTACAAGGGTCCCTACAGTGCCGACAGGCGATTTGATGAGTTTCAGTCAGAAGCGAAATATTACCTTATGAATTCCGATGGTGTATTCTGCCAGGTCCAGATGAACAGGAAATCACTTGTAAAATTGTACCCTGACAAAAAGGAGCTGATCGATCAGGCATTCAGGGATGAGTCAGACACCGACAAGGAAGCTTTGATTTTGTCGATTCTTGAAAAATTATGACATAAATAAAAATTATCTGCAATGAAAAAGAAAAATCTGTTTTTCAGTATGATGATGATCATTCTGATTATCTGCCCAAATCTTTTTTCACAGGATTGGCCTCAGTTCAGAGGAATTAACCGCGACAGCAAGGTCACCGGCTTTAAAGCTCCAAAAACATGGCCGGCTGAACTAAAGCAGGTCTGGAAAATAAATGTTGGATTCGGGGATGCAACCCCCGCCCTTTCAGGGAAAAAACTTTATCTGGCAGTGCGCCAGGGCACAGATGAGGTAATTCTTTGCCTCGATGCAGTTTCCGGAAAAGAGTTATGGCGCAGTGCCTACCCTGCTCCCGCGGTTACCGGTCCTGCCGGTTCTCATCCCGGACAAAGAAGCACACCTGCCATATCAGAAGGCAAAATTGTAACATTCGGGGTTTCGGGAATATTGACATGTCTGGATGCTGCAACCGGAAAGGTTCTCTGGAAAAAGGAAAATCCGGAAAACGCCGTACCGCAATTTTTCACAGGAATGTCTCCCGTTATAGCTGACGGATTGTGCATTGTTCATCTGGGGACCAAAGATAAGGGACAGGTGGTGGCACTTGACATGGCAACCGGAAGCGAAAAATGGAAATGGGAAGGTGACGGACCCTCATATGCCTCTCCGTCAGTGATGATCATGGATAAGCAGAAGCATATTGTAGTACAAACCGAGAAGACCCTGTTGGCATTGTCGCTTGCCGATGGCAAGCTTCTATGGCAGGTACCGACACCTGTGCAGCAGCGTTTTTATAACTGCACCAGCCCTTATATTAACGGGGAGATAATCTATTTCACCGGACAGGGATCAGGAACAAAAGCAATTCAGGTTTTGAAGGAAGGCGGCAAATATGTTACAAAAGAATTGTGGAGCAACCCTGAAATCGGTGCAAAATGGAATACTCCGGTGCTGAAGGATGGGTTTCTTTACGGATTTACCGATCAGAGAAGAATATATTGCATCGATGCTTCCACAGGCAAGACAGCCTGGTATGATACGGCAGTCAACAGCGATTTTGCAACAATTGTCGATTGCGGACCGGTGATCATCGGATTACCAAGTACCGGAAACCTTATCGTGATGAAACCTGATCCGAAAGCTTACACTGAAGTGGCAAAATATAAAGTAGCTGAAACTCCGGTATACGCATTTCCAGTTATTTCCGGGAATGTAATATATGTCAAGGAGTCGGAGAACCTGATAATGTACAGTCTGGAATAGGATCAGATCTTCTCCTTCAGCAATATCTGGCGGAGCTCGTTCGGAGTGATATCCTCTTTCATCTCTCCTCCCTCTGCCACGGTGATGTGACCCGATTCTTCCGATACAACGACAACAAGTGAATCGGTATGCTCCGAAATGCCGATTGCGGCCCTGTGTCTCATTCCAAAGCGGGGAGGCAGGGAGATGCTGTCGGTGATCGGCAGCGGGCATCTTGCAGCAAATATCTTACCGTCTTCTATTAATACCGCACCATCGTGCAGGGGAGAATTCTTGAAGAAAATCGTTTCAAGGAGTTCAGCGCTTATTATAGCATCTATCCTTTCTCCGCCTTCTGAATAGATGTCGAGACTGCTTTTTCTGCCCAGGACAATCAGGGCGCCTGTTTTCTTTGAAGCCATCGATTCCGTGGCTCTTACAATCTCTTCAGCCTCTTTTGGACTGCCTGTCTCCTCCTCAACGGTTGAGAATATCTTGCCAAAAGAAAATCTCCTTCTGTTCATATATCGGTTGCCGATTACCAGGAGGAAGCGGCGTACCTCCTGCTGGAAAACTATAATGAGCGCAATTACACCTACACCAATGACCTGGCCCATAAGGGCTCCGATAAGCTCCATATTAAGAGCTTTTACCATGAGCCAGAACATGTAAATGATGAAGATCCCGATAAAAATACTCAGGGCGGCTGTTCCTCTTATCAGCTTGTACAGCTGAAAGAATATTATTGCCACCAGTATAATATCGATTACGTCAATAAATCGTATGTCAAGTACCATGCCTGATTACTTTTTTTTAAGTTTCTCTACCAGCTTCACAGCCTGAACTGCCTCTTTCACATCATGTACGCGGAGTATATCTGCTCCGTTCAACAGGGCCGCCGTATTCAGAACCGATGTCCCGTTAAGTGCCTCATCGGGTGTAATTCCAAGAGTCTTCCAGATCATCGATTTCCTTGAAACGCCTACAAGCACCGGCAATCCGGCTATTGAAAAGTCTCCGAGATTCCCAAGCAATTCGAAATTGTGAGCAGTTGTTTTTCCAAATCCGAAACCGGGATCAAGTATTATGTCATTTACACCCATTGACTGAAGCCTGAATATCCTTTCGCCGAACCATCGCAGGATATCTGCAACTACATCGTCATAAACGGGATTTTCCTGCATAGTTCCCGGAACTCCCTGCATATGCATTATAATGTATGGAACCTGTATTTTCTCAACAACATGGAACATTTTGCTGTCGGCCTCCCCTCCCGAGATATCATTTATCATCCCGGCCCCGTATTCAAGCACAGCCTCGGCTGCAATCCCGCTCCTGAAAGTGTCTATTGAGATAACAGCTTCAGAAAATTCACGGTTGATAATCTTAAGTGCCCTGATGACCCGGTTTCTTTCCTCATCCTGCGATATCTCTGCTGCTCCGGGACGTGAGGAATAGCCTCCGACATCCAGAATGTCAGCGCCTTCCTCCAACATCCTGGCAACGGCTTTAATGATCTCTTCCTCCGTAAAAACCCTGCTTCCCCTGTAGAAGGAATCGGGAGTAACATTGATTATTCCCATCACTTTGGGAACGGAAAGATCAATAAGTTTGCCCCTGACATTGATAAAACCGGGTTTGCCTGTCATCTGATTTATTGAAACGACTAATTTAACTATTTTTTCGCCGCCTGCCCGCTAAATGGGCTGATTTCTTGAGGTATCAGAAAAAGTCCTTTGAGTACTTTGTGTAAACATTAGTGTCATTTGTGGTTAAGTGTTTAAGAATTTTAGGCACGAGTTGCAAATCCGCGCCAGCAAAAGGATCTTAAGTCCATATAATCAAGTAATTACATAGGCACGGATTGCAAATAGGCGCCAGCAGATTGTAGAAAACCACCAGGGTCATGAAAATGAGCGCAGTCGGCGCGACCTGTTTGTAGAAATGAATAGATACTTCTAATGTTAGAAGCTCCGTTAGGTGCGGCCTGTTTGTAATGAAGTAGAGTCAAATGAACAGGTCACCTCTACGAGG